>JBGSXK010000063.1:0-2113 GCA_041751455.1 Anaerolineae bacterium | reverse complement strand
CTGCGGTCATCCTGGGGTACTGGCTCACCCCAGAGCGCAGCGGCAGATGGCCTGTGCCGTTGAAAGCGGCCTATCTGGCCGCGCTGCTGCTGGTCAGCCTGCCGGGGATCAGCGCGCCGTTATATGACCCGAACGCGGGCTGGGACTGGTTGTGGACGGGCAGCCTACCGGATGATCGGGCACGGTATGCCAGCGGGAACACGGCTTTGATGAATGTGGTGGAGGGCTTTGAGGCTCACCTGCGGGAAGATGATACAGGGCTGGTAGTCGTCGCGCCGGGGGTGGTGCGGCTGCCGTTCTTCTTTCCGCTGGCGGATATTCGCACCGATGCCGTGCCTACCCGTTTTGAAGAGCTGGAGGGCGTACAGTATCTGGTCTATGGCTCGCCGGAAAGCGCGGGCGCTTATGAGCATATCCCCCTAGAGCAGAATCAGGTGGTGGGCGGCTTTGCGCGCACGGGGACGACTGTCGAAAATATCATGCACCGTGCGTGGGGGCGGGATGATGGCATTTTTCGTTATCAGGTGTATGCGCTGCATCTGGAGCGACGCTTCACGGAGCCAGAGATTATTCATGATCCAGCGCAGGAAGTCGTGTTTGGAGATTTCGCACGTTACCGGGGGCATGGCATTGGCGGGGCGGCCTTCTGGCCGGGGCGGCAGCTTATCCTGCAAATTTACTGGCAAGCGCTGAAGCCTGCATCGCACGATTATATGCTTTACCTGCACCTGCGTGATGCGGAAGGCGAGCTGTGGGCGGCATGGGATGGGCCGCTGGTCAGCCCGGAATTTGATGACGGCCTTTACTACTCAACATTAATATGGGAGCCGGGCGAGTTTATCGTGGACGAGCGCCGCCTGCGGCTGCCGGATGATCAACCCTTACCCCCTGCAGGCGAGGGGTATTCGCTGTGGCTGGGCTTTTATGACCTGCAAACCGAGGTACGTGTTCCTGTGACGGTTGCAGGCCAGCCCGCCGGAGATGGTTATCGCATTCACGAAAATATCACTGTACTGGAGGCAGAACCGCCACCGCCTACGCCGCTTTCCCCTGAAGAACGGGCACAACGCGAGGAAGCACGACGCAGGCGGCAGGAAGGGCGACGACTGGCGCGTTTACTGCGCTCAACCAGCCCGTGTCTCTCCCCCAAGCAGAGTCAGGACCTCGCCTGTGATATAGCTGGAGTCGGCTTCTGAGGCAAAGAAGACATAAGAGGGGGCGATTTCCTCCGGCTGGGCCGGGCGTTTCATGGGTGTATCCTTGCCAAATTCCGCGACTTCTTCGGCGGGTTTGTCGGAAGGATTGAGCGGTGTCCACACCGGCCCCGGTGAGACGCAGTTGACACGAATCTGACGCTCTACAAGCTGCTGCGCCAGGGACTTGGTAAAAGCGTGGATCGCGCCTTTGGTGGCGGAGTAATCCAGCAGGTTTTTGCTGCCTTCCAACCCGGTGATTGAGCCGGTGTTGATGATGGCGCTGCCGGGTTTGAGGTGCGATAAAGCGGCCTTCACCATATAAAAATAGCCGTGGATATTGACGTTAAATGTATGCTCCCACTGCTCCAGCGGCAGTTCGTCGATTGACTTCTGGTGCTGCTGGTAAGCGGCATTGTTCACCAGAATATCCAACCGCCCCAGGCCGCTCACTGTTTCACGCACGGCATAATCGCAGAACTTGAAATCGCTGACATCGCCGGGGATGAGCAGCGCCTTGCGGCCTTCTTCCCTGACAGCCTTTTGCGTTTCTTCAGCATCGCGCTCCTCCTGTGGCAGGTAGACCAGCGACACGTCTGCGCCTTCACGCGCATACAGCACGGCCACTGCTCGGCCAATGCCGGAATCGCCGCCTGTAATGAGGGCAACTTTGCCCTCCAGCTTACCAGAGCCACGATATAAAGGGGCTTCATAACGTGGGCGGGGATCAAGCTCGGCCTCAATACCCGGCTTTTCCTGATGTTGTGCCGGGAAAGGGGGTTTTGGCTGGTTCATCATGACTGTGTATCCTCCTCAAAGCTCAGGCGACTATAACCTAATACTGTAACAAAGCTGCGCCGGGAACATGAGCCAGGTGAAGGATTTAAGTATGGGTCATGAGTTGGGACACCCCGGCGAAG
>JBGSXK010000062.1:0-3645 GCA_041751455.1 Anaerolineae bacterium | reverse complement strand
CTTAATCAACACTTCGTCATCTTTCAGTATGGGATCAGGCACCTGGCCAACCTGAATTTGTGGGTTTTTCCACACCTGCGAACCACTTTTTACACGATGTGTTTCACGCTCTGCATCACTCAGTTTATACTCTGGTTTTGGCGACCATTCTGCCGTCAGTGTCAAGGCTCTCATGATGAAAAATGCTCCAATTCGCTCTTAAAGGCTTCTAAGCCCTGTCTGACATCATATGCCACCCGACCTAATACCTGAGCGGTCTTTCTTGTGCTTGCTATCGTGCGATACGGAATACGGATATTTTCATGATCCAGGCGAATCGTCTCTGGTACAGGAACAGTCTGGATAAGCTGCGGATCACCCTCAAAGACTTCTGCTACCCGCAGCGCAAGTTCATCACGGCTGATGGCTTCGTGCCCGAAACAGTGAAAGATACCATTGCCATCATACATTGCCAGCCGCAGCAGCATCTCCGCGCCGTCCGACGCTAATGTCGGGTGTGCGACCTCGTTTACCGCGCCTGACCAGACAGAGACAGGTCTCCCCTTCACAAAATTACCCACATAATCATTGACCAGATCGCCAAAACCAACTCCCTGCGTCCAACGGGTCAGGTTCGGCAGCGCGCAGTTAAGCCCATACACCCCCGCCAATCGTCCTACTCCATAACGCAGGCCTTCCAACATACTCATTTCGCACTCAGAGGCCATCTTCATAACGCCGTAAAAATTCACCGGAAATGGAGGCGAGTCCTCATCCACCAACGGCTCCTGACCATCGAAGACCCAATCGGACGAAACAAAGACCAGCCTCGCCCCCACTTTGCGACAGGCATTAGCCAGAGCACGTGTTCCCTCAACCATGATTCCCCAGGCCAGCTTGCGCTTGCGGTGCATCATCTGCTGGTCAAGCAGTGCCGCACAGTGAATAACTACATCGGGCTGATAATTCTCAATCGCTTTATGCACAGCGCTATGATCGCCCAAATCCAGTGCATGTAATTCATAGCTGATCCTGCCCTCTGGCGGTGGGCCATAAAGTGCCGCAATCACCTCGGCGTGATAACGTTCCTGCGCCACTTTGATCACATTGCTGCCCACCAATCCTGTTCCACCTGTCACAAAAAGACGCATCAGCGAATTTCCTCAACTGCCCAGTGATCACCCATCGCTCGCCTGCCCTGTGCCAGCCCTGCCCCATCAGAGACCATCCGTGTGACATCATCACGCCCCAGCACTTCTGGCTTCAAAATTACCCCTAGTCCTGGCCCCTGCGGGACTGGCAGGTGCCCATCCTCCACCATCGGCTCGAGATTACTCAGCGCGGGAAAGTAGGTCTTGTAAAATGCCCGCACGGATTCGACAAAAAACAGGTTAGGGATGTGCGCGCCCAGGTGCATGACGGCAGCATGGCAAATAGGGCCGGCGACATTATGCAGCACCAACGGTATGCCAAACGCCTCGGCCATACTGGCGATCTTACAGGTTTCCGCAATCCCCCCGTTCCAGACCGGGTCGGTCATAATAATCTGAGAAACACCTTTTGCCAGCCAGTCCCGGAGCTGCCAGCGTGTCATCAGCAGTTCGGAGCCGACAATTGGAATCGATGTACTCTGGGATATGGCTTTAATCTCATCAGGGTAGACTGCCGGGATTACATCTTCCAGAAACAGGATATTGTAAGGCTCAAGTGCCCGTGCAATACGTTCGATGCTGGCGCGATTCCATCGGAAATGGCACTCAATACCGATCTCCATGGCGTTGCCCACTGCTTCCCGAATCTGCCGCACAGGTGTTAAACCCCGTTCAACATCCGCCGTACTGATATATTGTCCAAAGGATTTTTCGCTGAAGGGATCAAACGGCCATATTTTCATAGCTTGGATACCGTCGGTAAGAAGGCTTTGCGCCAGTACGCCCGCGTCTTCGTGCCAGGCGGCATAATCCTGAACTGGACCAAAACCAATACAGGTATTATAGGTCGGTACAAAGTCACGGGTTTTACCGCCCAGAAGATGATACAGAGGCGCGTTATAGTATTTCCCCATGATATCCCATAAGGCAACTTCCAATGCAGAAAGCGCCCTGGTCTCTGCTCCCGCATAACCGTGATACATGATGTTATCCATTACGAAACGCCACAGACCCTCAATATCCAGCGGGTCCTGCCCCAGCACCAGCGGTGCGATGGTACCATGGAGTGCACCCTTTGCGCCGGGAATTTTGTCTACTGTCTCGCCCAAGCCAATAATGCCATTATCCGTATGAACACGCACTACCATCAAGCGAGGGTACTCAGTCCATTGCAGCGATTCAATCGCAATAATTTTCATGTTTGTTAGTCCTGGGGTTGTTCACCTTTGACACTCAGGCCGCCATCCACGGTGTAGTTAGCTCCGGTGACAAAGCTGGATTCATCAGATGCGAGAAAGATAAATACTCTGGCGACTTCCTCAATTGTGCCCACACGGCCAATCGGGTGCATATCGTCAAATTGTTTGCGAAGAGGTTCCGGGTTAGATTGCGCGGCAAGAAAGTCATGGAGCATAGGCGAATCAATCGTGCCGGGGGAAACTGAGTTGACGCGAATCCCATGTCGGGCATAATCGGTGGACATCGCCCTTGCCAGCGCGATAAGCGCACCTTTTGTGGCGGAGTACACGGCAATCCCTGGCAACCCCAGCATTCCCGTGACACTCGCCATATGGATAATACTGCCGCCTCCCTGCATCAACATTCCCGGAATTACAGCCCGACTCATCAGATAAGCGCCGCGCAGGTTAACTGCTACGCAGCGATCAAAATCCTCCGGTGAAGTTTCATGGAGCGCACCAGAGGGCATCACCGCCGCGTTGTTGACCAGCACATTACAATGGCCGAATTGCGCCAGAAATCGTTCGACAGCGTGTTGAACCTGCACCTCATCACGAATGTCTGCACCCAGTGCAAGTGCCTCCCCTCCGGCCTGAAGAATTTCGTCCATGACCTCGTGGCAACCAGCTTCACTTACATCCAGTACACCAACTTTCGCCCCTTCCTGAGCCAGCCCCAGGGCAATCCCGCGACCAATACCACGTGCTGCGCCCGTAACCAGCGCAGACTTGCCACTTAAACGCATTTTCTATCATTTGTGACGAGAGCAAAACTCGCTATAGCAAAGATTGTCATCTGAAGTATTCCTGCCTAAAATAAAGTTCAGTTTAGGAAAAATTGTAAAACATCGTTATGGAATCAGCAAAAAGCGAGCGCAAAATGTTCCTCAATTTAATAGAGAAGGACTGGGTTAGAGGTTTATTCTTCGCATTGATTATTATCGGCTTGGTAATGGTACTCTTCGCTGCCCAGCAGTATTTGAATGCCACCAATCGGTTAGCGAATAACCCTGCCTTCCAATCCCAGCAAAGCGGTGAGGCTATCCCCCTGGAGTCGCAGGCACAGGCGCAGCTCCTGGTTGGCTCAGGCATAGAATATCGCCTGCTGACTCACCAGCGTGATCGTGCATTAATCATCGGCGGTAGCGGTTTGGTATTACTGGCATTGGGATGGTTGGGCGTGGATTTCGTGCGCAGCCAAAGACAAAAAGCTTCTCCCCCGGTGCATTCCATATCCGGCTAATATGCAATGAGCTTATATCAAGTGAGAATTGCTT
>JBGSXK010000061.1:0-2735 GCA_041751455.1 Anaerolineae bacterium | reverse complement strand
GAAGCAGGCCGCCATCAGGTTATCTTCACCAGAGAACGACTTCCCCGCGCTATCGACAGTGAATATGCTGCCAGCGAAAAGCGCCTGCACGCCGCCCTGCACCCAACTCATGGGTTTCTTGTCGCCGCCAGCCGCGACCATACCGAAATTTATGGCTATATGACTCTGCATAACGACCCCATCTACAGTATCGCCTGGGTGCGCGATATTGTAATCTCGCAGCCTTACCGCCGCAGTGGGATTGCCACACGCCTGCTGCATATCGCTCGCCAGTGGGCACGTGAGCATCACCTGAGCCTGCTTACTGCCGAAGTACACACCCAAAATTACCCCGCAATTGCCTTTTGCCAGCAGTCTGGCCTGAGCTTTTCAGGCTTTAACGACCACTATTTTCCTAACCAGGATATTGCTGTCTTTTTTAGCCAATCGTTACGCTAAGCTGCGGAGGTGTTCTGGTGGAAGAAATGATTCAAACGTTTCTCACCCTGACGAATGAAACCCTCACGGCAGCCACGGTGGTGATTGCGGCATCCCTGCTGCTTTATAACCTGACCCGCAACATGCGGGATCGAGTCGCACGCAGTTCCAGTGTGGTGCTGGCCTGTGTCGTGGTCGTCTATATCTTCGATGTGTTTATCTCGCTCAACCCTAACCTCAGCGCTTATCAGGCCAGCTTGCGCTTACAGTGGATCGGTATCGCGCTGATGCCTGCTGCGATGTTTCATCTCTCCGATGCACTGCTGGCAACCACCGGTCTGCCCTCGCGCGGGCGGCGGCGGCGGGTGATCCGGCTGCTCTATGCCATCAGCATTACATTTATTATCTCAGCCGCCTTCACCGATATTCTGGTGCAGCCTGTGCGACAGGACGGCGTTCTTGGTTTACGCGCCAGCATTTTATTTCCGGTGTATGTACTGAACTTCTTCCTGGCGACAGGCATCGCGTTTATCAATGTGCAGCGCGCACGCCAGCGCTGCCTGACGCGCGACACCCGGCGGCGCATGGGTTATCTGCAAATCGCCATGCTCACACCCGCGCTCGGCATTTTCCCATTTTCGGTGCTGTTGGGGCCAGGGCAGGAATTTTCACTCACTGGGCTGTTCCTGGTCAATGCATCAAACATCATTGTCATCCTGATGCTGCTTTTTCTGGCCTATCCGCTGGCTTTTTTTGGCTCACGTGTGCCCGACCGCGTGGTTAAAGCAGAGCTGCTGCGTTTCGTCCTGCGCGGCCCGGCGACTGGCCTTCTAGCATTGGTTGTGATTATCTTCACTACCCCTACAACGCGCGTACTGGGTCTTCCGGGTCGCAGTTTCATGCCCTTTGCGGTGGTCGCTGTAGTGCTGCTGTGGCAGTGGATTGTCGCCCTCACCCTACCCTGGCTGGAAAAAAAACTTATCTATCCTGATGAAGACGATGACCAACTGGGTAAATTGCAAAATCTGAGTGAGCAGTTACTCACCCGCAGCGATCTTCTGCAACTTATTGAAGCCATTCTGGCGGCCAGTTGTGATTATTTGCAGGTCAATACGGCTTTCGCTACTTCCTTCAATGAAGACCTGCCAGAACTGGTGGCGGCCATTGGCCCCACCCGTCCAAACAGTAATCTTCTGGAGGAAGATGCGGCCTATCTGGCCGCGCTGCTGGCCTCTGCCACAGATGCCCAGATGCGCATCATCCACAAATGGCGTTCTTATTGGATCGCCCCGCTTTACAGCAAACGCCGTCGCGAGTCCGGTGAGAGCCTGTTTCTGATTGGATTTATTGGCATTCAGGCCCGTTCTCCAGAAATCGACCTGACGGATGATGAATTCGATATGTTTCAGACTTTTACCCTGCGGGCGGCCCAGGCACTTGATGACCTCGCCCTCCAGACAGAAATTTATGCCGCCCTGGAAGGGCTTCTGCCGCAAATTACCATGACCCGCACCCGCGCGGCAGAGGTTGAATATCGCATCGGGCATAACGGTAATATCGCTTATGATAAACTGCTTTCGCCAGACCGAGAGCAGTTCATCGACCAGGTACGGGCGGCGTTGCGGCATTACTGGGGCGGGCCAGGGTTATCCAGCAGCCGCTTACTGGAACTTGCCATTGTGAACCAGGCGCTGGCAGAAAATGACAATAACCCCATCCGCGCGCTGCGCACGGTGATTACCCGTGCAATCGAAAGCCAGCGGCCCGAAGGGGAACGCCGGATGCTTAGCCCTGAATGGACAATTTACAACATTCTTGAGTTGCGCTTCATCGAAAAACATAAAGTGCGTGAGGTCGCCATACGCCTGGCGCTCAGCGAACCCGACCTTTATCGCAAACAACGCATCGCCATCGAGGCGGTGGCCGATGCGATCCTGGAAATGGAGCGCTCAGCCTCACAGAATTAATCCGCTTATCCTCTTGTTTGACAATGCGAAACCGAAATTTTATAATTTTGCCTATACAAGTCTTAAGTTACAGTCATTTTTGTATTCTGCTGGGGAACAACCACACATCTCATCAAGGCGTTATCAAGGGGGAAGGTCTAATGTCTGGTCATTTGCAGCGGCAGGGCTATACGCCACCACCACTCGAAGAAGGTTACTGGCATGCACTGCTAAACGAAGGGGAATTTGCCGACACAGCTCAGCCACATGCTGGTTTAAACGGTCATGATGGCGATCACCACTACACAAATGCACATAGAGAAATTATAAACTCGGAAATTGAGAATGCTTTAGAAAGCGACTGGATAAAAA
>JBGSXK010000060.1:0-2799 GCA_041751455.1 Anaerolineae bacterium | reverse complement strand
GATGGCAACCAGTATGTGCTGCCGTTTGAAGTGGCCTCGCTGCTGCTGACGGCGGCCATGATCGGCGCGATTGTCCTTGCGCGTGACGAATAATTAGGGGGAAGCGAGCATGATCCCACTGTGGATGTTTTTGCTGGTGGGCGCGGTGCTGTTTTGCATCGGCGTATATGGTGTTCTCTCGCGGCGCAATGCCGTGGCCGTATTAATGAGCGTGGAGCTGATGCTCAACGCTGTGAACATTAACCTGGTCGCCTTCTGGCGTTATATCACCCCACACAATATGAGCGGGCAGGCCTTTGCCTCTTTTATCTTTGTGGTGGCGGCGGCAGAGGCGGCGGTTGGCCTGGCGATTATTATCTCTGTCTACCGCAACCGGCGGTCGGTTATCGTCGAAGACGTTAACATGCTTAAGTGGTAGGGAAGCGAATTTTATGGAATTTAACCTCAGTGATCCGAATTTCTTACCCTGGCTGATTCCGGTGGGGCCGCTGCTGGCTTTTGCCATCATCGTGCTGATTACCAATCGCAGCAAGATGGTGTCGGCCACCAGCCATGAATATGCCGGGCATCACCCCGATTATGATGGGATGCTGGTGCCTGTCGTGAATGACTGGAGCCGGGTGGCCAGTATTGTTGTGGGCATGAGCGGTGTCGTGGCGGCCTTCCTGATCACGCTCACGGTAGTGGGCAATGTCGCGGGCTTCCAGGGGCATTTTGGCGAAGAAGTGTATGGCAGCAGTATCACCTGGATGGATACGGGCAGCACCGGGTTTAACCTGGGGGTGCTGGTAGACCCGCTGACGACCATCATGCTGATTATGGTGCCTATCACGGTGCTGTGCATCTTCGTCTATGCCATCGGCTACATGGCGCATGACCCACGTCAGGCGCGCTTTTTCGCTTATATCTCGCTGTTTGCCGGGGCGATGCTCACGCTGGTAGTGGCCGATAACCTGCTGCTGCTGTTTGTGGGCTGGGAAGTGATGGGCTTTTGCTCTAACCAGTTGATCGGCTTCTGGTACGAGAAGCCCTCAGCCTACCGGGCGGCGACCAAAGCTTTTATGACGACCCGCGTGGCCGATGTGGTCATGCTGCTGGGCATTGTCTATCTCTACTCGCTGACGGGCACCCTCAGCTTCCGCGAAATTCTTTATAACCCGGAAATACTGAACATGCTGGCGACCACGCCCGCGATTATCTTCGGGGGCAGCGCGGCAGCACTGATCGGTGTGTTCCTGATTATCGGCACGATTGGCAAGTCGGCGCAGTTCCCGCTGCATGTGTGGCTGCCGGACGCGATGGAAGGCCCTACCCCCGTGAGCGCCATGATCCATGCGGCGGCGATGGTGTCGGCAGGGATTTACGCGATTATCCGTATGTTCCCGATCTTCGCGGCAGGCGCAGACCCGCATCATGGTATTTTCAACACACCGCTGATGCTGATGGCGGTGGTGGGGGCATTTACGGCGCTGTTCGCGGCGACGATTGCGCTGGCGCAGAATGACGTGAAGCGTGTGCTGGCTTATTCCACAATTTCACAACTTGGCTTCATGATGGCGGCGCTGGGTATGGGCGCGTACATCGCGGCAGCCTTCCACCTGATTACCCATGCCTTCTTTAAGGCGCTGCTGTTTATGGCGGCGGGGTCGGTCATTCATGGTATGGAACACGGTGAACATCATGTCCATGCGCACGCGGGCGGGCATGATCACGATCATGAAGAAGGCCCGGCGCATTATGATGCGGCCATTGGTGACGAAGCCGGAAGCGGTATGCCCGTGGACAGCCACGCCGAAGTCGAAAAACCAGGGGAGCACCCGCACCAGGAGCATATACCGCACTTCGACCCACAGGATATGATGAACATGGGCGGGCTGCGCAAGACCATGCCTGTCACCTTCTGGACCTTCCTGATCGGCGGGTTTTCGCTGGCGGGCTTCCCACTGCTGACAGCGGGCTTCTGGTCGAAGGACGAAATCCTGGCCGATGGCTGGCTGGTCTTCACCCGTTACGGCTCTATCGTGCATCTGGTAGTATTTCTCACGCTGGCGCTGGCGGCTTTCCTGACGGCGTTCTACACCATGCGTCAGCTTGGCCTGACTTTCTGGGGCGAGGCGCGCACGGAAGAAGCGAAATACGCCAACCTGGGACAGGGCATTATCAGCGTGACGATGACTGCACCGTTGATCCTGCTGGCGTTCTTCGCCATTGTCGCCGGATTTGTCGGCGTGCCGAGCGATTTCCCTATCCTGGGCAGCATCTTTTCGCCCGCGCATAACCCGTTCCATCATTTTGTGATCGAGACACTGCCCACCAACGAGGCCACTGCGGCCTTTGCCAGCGTACCCGACTTTCATGTGGACGGCCCGCCGTTTAACCTGATCCCGGTGGCGACCTCATTCCTGGTAGCGCTGGGCGGCCTGTACGCGGGTTATCTGGTTTACTGGCGCAGGCCGTTGCAAGCCGGTCAGCCCGACCCGCTGGTGAACTGGCTGGGCGAGTCGGTGCATACCACGCTGAGGAACAAATACTATATTGACGAACTGTACGATGTGGTGTTCGTCCGCCCCTCGGTGGCACTGGCACGCATGACGAATGAAGTGCTTGACCGGGGCATCATTGATGGCATCCTGCACCTTATCGCGCGGGTGTTCATCTGGATTGGCGACCTGTTCAAGGTGCTGAACCTGTGGCTGATTGATGGAGTGGGGGATGGTATTCCGATCCTGATCGGACGTTTTGGTAGTTGGTTCAGGCGGGTGCAGACCGGGCGTATTCAACAATATATGCTGCTCATCG
>JBGSXK010000059.1:0-8056 GCA_041751455.1 Anaerolineae bacterium | reverse complement strand
ATATGTTAGCTTAGGTCTATTGGGGTTAGGGTTTGTCAGATTATCAAGTTGATACCGCCTGCCTTTTTCGTCAACCAGGCTGTATTTAGCGGATGTTTTAGAGTCTAGCTTGCTTTCATCATAAGCAATAAAAGCCTCATCTATGTTCCATACTGCCTTATCACTTTTTTGGTAGGTCAAAATAATGTCATGGTTATCTGGTAATTTACGTGTCGCTAAACCTTTAGAAGTTGTACGTTGCCAAATAATCTCATTCCGAAAATTCTCTACCCCGAAAATCGTGTCCAGAATCATCTTCAGGTAATGGCTGGCGGTGGGGTCACAGTGCAGGTACAGGCTGCCTGTTGGCTTCAATACGCGGTGCAGTTCCACCAGCCGCGCCGTCATCATCACCAGATACGCCATCATCTGATTCGTGCCGACCAGCGTCCGTAAGGCGCTCATGGCCGTGCTTACCCTGTCCGGCGCGTCCGTGACGAGTTCCTGCCAGGTCGCCTCTGCCGTCGCGCCCCAGTGCCACGTATCCTCAAACGCCGTGATCTGCGCTTCGCTGTCGGTGCCGCTTTCGTCCTTAAAGAGGACGTTATAATTACGGCTGCTGTTGAAGGGGGGATCGAGGTAGATGAGGTCTACGCTTTCGGCGGGGATGTATTCGCGCAGAATCTCGAGATTGTCGCCATAATAGAGTTTGTTCATGCGGCGCTGCTCCGTCAGTTGGATGGTTCTATTATAGAACAGAATTGGGGGATTTACCTCACCTCCCAGCGACCTCTCTAAGTTCGGGGAGCAGGGGCGAAGCATGTTTCGCCCCTACGGATGGGAGATGGATTTTGTGGTGAGCGAGGCGCGGCTGTTCCAGCGCAAAGGCGAGTCTTAGGCTAATCCAGCGACTGTACCCACTGGCGCAGCGCAGCTTCCAGACCGTCGCGTACCTGCTCAAACGAGGCCAGTTTTTCCGCGTCGTCACCGTCTACCGCTGCCGGGTCGGGGAAGCTCCAGTGAATGCGCTGTGCCGGGCCAGGGAACACCGGGCAGCTTTCCGCCGCGTTATCGCAGACCGTCATCACGTAATCAAACGGCGTGTGCAGGAATTCGTTCAGGTGTTTGGAGCGCTGGCCGCTGATGTCGATGCCGCGCTGCGTCATCGCTTTGATCGCATAGGGATTGACCACCGAGGGCTGCGCCCCGGCGCTGTGGACTTCGAATTGATCTCCGGCGATGGCGCGCAGTAATCCTTCGGCCATCTGGCTGCGGGCGGAATTGGCGGTGCAGAGGATCAGCACTTTTTGCATGAGGGATAACCTCCCTTGATCTGCTTCTGGTCGGGTAATGACCAGTCTACACCGCCCAGGTTAAGACGCTTTTAAGGGGCCAGTCCCTGAAATCAGGCTGGCTTCACCGCCGTTACACGCGCGCTGTAGATACGCGGCATTCCCTCAACAATGGGGATAATATCGCCCGCATCGGCCTTGTTGACCACGTTAATCTGCGTAAAGCCCACCTGCGCCATCAGCGCCGTATAATCGCGCACATCAATCGCCCCGGTCACGCATTCCGCCCACTGCGAGGAATCGGCGCGCAGTTCCGGGCTGAAGTCGCCCTCGGTCACAATATCGCTGATGCTCACACGCCCACCGGGCCTGAGGACGCGAAACGCCTCAGCAAACACCGCCTTTTTATCCGGCGACAGGTTAATCACACAGTTCGACATAACCACATCCACCGTGCCATCATCCACAGGCAGCGCCTCGATCTGCCCCTGCCGGAACTCGACCTGGGTCATACCCATACGCGCTTTGCTGGCATTGGCCTTTTCCAGCATGGCTGGGGTCATATCCACACCGATGACATGCCCGCTTTCGCCCACCTGCCGCGCCGCCAGGAAACAATCAATCCCGCCGCCGCTGCCCAGGTCAAGCACTGTCTCACCGGGTTGCAGCCCGGCAATCGTCACCGGGTCGCCACAGCCCAGCGATAAACCCGTCACATCGACAGGCAGCCCTTCAAGCAGTTGGTTGTCGTAAAGCTGGGTATTACAGCCACAATCATCTCCGCAGCAGCTTCCGCCAGACTGGGCGATGCTGCCATAACGCTCACGCACGACTTCGTGAATGGTAGAGTCCGACATAAGTAAACCCTCCATATTGATATACATCGATACATCCGTACAAAATAAATGGACAGGCTCCGCTGTCCGCTGTTTATGAACGCTCGACCACAGGAATCGCGTCTGCCGGCACCACTTTTTCGACATAATCCGGCGCAAAATTGCGCACCAGCATCCCACAACATATCGTGAGCTGTTCCTGGTTGAGTGTATAGAAACGATGACGACCATCTTCGCGCACCAGCACCAGATGCGCTTCTTCGAGCACCTTCAGGTGATGGCTGACAGTGGGCTGCTTCACTTTCCCACCCATCTGGTCTACGAGGTCGTTGACACTCAACCAGACACAGCACAGGCACTGCATCATTTGCTGGCGGGTATCATCGGCGATGGCTTTAGCGAATTGCAGTTGATCTGTGTTCATAACCTTTATTATATCGATGTTCATCAATGTGTCAAGCGCCAGGCCTCTGGTCGTTGGTCCGCTCTCTGCGCCCGTGAGGAAACTTTTGTGGTATGCTTGTGCCCCGTAAGGACAGGATGTGTCAGCCTGTCTCATGAATGTAAGTGCATAAAGAGGTTATTCGTGGATAGCAGAGATAAATCAACGGCGGACGAGCCACAAATCCCAGATC
Organism: Anaerolineae bacterium; assembly: GCA_041751455.1. Lineage (GTDB taxonomy): Bacteria > Chloroflexota > Anaerolineae > Aggregatilineales > Phototrophicaceae > JAIOHN01. The sequence goes on along the minus strand of JBGSXK010000059.1, from coordinate 5,314 downwards.
CAATTACACCGGAAGCACTGGAACAGGAAAGCAGCAGTGAGGTGGAAAGCCCCCCGCCAGAGCCGATCACACCAGAAGCTTTCGAGCAGGCCGAAGCCGCAGAACAGGAACAGACCGAGCAAACCCCGGAAAAGCCCAGGCCGGATACGACCGATGTCTATATCGAGCGCGAACCACCCGCGCACGTAACACAGAGTGACGCCGAAATCGTCGCCACCATCCCGCGCGAAATTTTTAACTACATGGTGATTGCGGTAGTGTTCGCGCTCATGGGCGGCCTCATCGGTTATATGATCGCCAGCAGCAGCGCCCTGGACAGCGCCCAACTGGCGCAGCAGGTGGCCGATGCCGTCGCGCCGAGGATTGAGCAGGTGATTGCTGCCGCCCGCCCGCCCAGCCTGGAAGACCCCACCAGCCGCTTCACCGTGGCCGATGATGAGCGCCGTTATACAGGCGCGCAGGTTCCTGAAGTGGTGATGATCGAGTTTGGCGATTTTAACTGCGGCTTCTGCCAGCGCTTTGTTGATGAAACCCTGCCGCAGTTAATCAGGAATTATGGTGACAGAGTGCGCTTCACCTACCGTGATTACCCCATTCTGGCCGAGTCTTCGCTGACGGCGGCACTGGCCGCGCACTGCGCCGCCGACCAGGATAAATTCTGGGATTATCATAATATTCTCTATAGTAACCGGGGCAGATTCGAGCGTGACAGCCTCATCAGCTACGCCGGGCAGTTGCAACTGGACACCGAAGCCTTCGCCGCTTGCCTGGACGAAGAGCGCTACATGGATACAGTGGTGGCCGATTACCGCGAGGCGCAGACAATGGGCATACGCGGCACCCCCGCCTTTTTCATCAATGGCCGGCCTGTCAGCGGCGCGCAGCCCTATCAGGTCTTTGCCAATATCATCGAGGAAGAACTGGCCGCTGCCGAAAGCAGCACCGAAGCCTCCTAGCGCGCCCGTTTTAATATTCGTGCATGATGTCGGGCGGGGTAGCAAACCCGCCCGCTTTACCTCACGAAATGCGGTAATCCTCCAGGTTGCAGTGGGCAACAGGCACCCCCGCCTCGCGCAGTTTATAAATACGGTTGATGCTGCGCGCGACCGCCTCACCACCCGCCAGCACAGATAGATTCAGGCTGAAGCGCTGGCTTTCGCCCGGCGGCAGCAGCACCAGACGATCTTTCGCACGGGCGTTGTTCTGCCCTTCCGGCACACAGTTCGCAGGTTCAACCCCGCAGACATAAATCCCCTGACGTGTATTTTTCCACTGGTTCAGATAAGGCAGTTCCCGGCTCGACCAGCGCAGCGACAAACCAAACTCCTCGCGGTAGATCACGGCTTCCGTCGCGCCCTGTTCATCACATTTCAGGTGGTGAAAGAAGACCTGCTCGGCGTAATTCGGTTGGGCGGCGGCATATTCCGGCCATCGATCAAAGCCCGCGCGGGCCGCTTCATCACGTGGATACACGCCCACGTCAGCAGTCGCCAGCCGTGTCCCCTGCGCGATGAGCGGATAGCCGAGGTTCACATGGTACAAAAACATCAGCGGCGCATCGACATCACCCAGGTTGGTGACACGATCCTCCACCGTGAAGCCGGGTTCCCCCAGCGTGAGCAGCACCCGCCGCTCCAGCCGGAGCTGTGTGCCGAACAGTGCCGCCTCTGCCACTGTGCCCGTCAGCACCAGCGTGTTCTCCGCCGCCAGCCATTCCACCCGCGCCCCCTCGGCGCGCAGACGGCTGTACTGACCATGCTGGCCGCGTGTTTCGCCGGTGAGCGGATCGGTTTCCGGTGGCCCGATATGCGTCAGGCCGCAGGTGGTCAGCAGGCCACCATTGAACTGCGCCAGCCACGACAGGCCGAAATCCGGCACATGCGGCGACCCCTGGCTGATCCAGGTCAGCGGCACGCCGTGGTAATGCGCCGTCCATACATCCAGCCCACGATCGGGTAGCAGAGTAAAATGCAATCCGCTGCTGTTGTAGGCCTCCACGATGCGCATCCCATTGGGCAGGGTGGACGCGCGAAAATCAATAAACTGGCGCAGATCGGTGCTGTGCTGTGCCAGCGCTTCAGGGTTCAGCCATGTGGAATCAAGCATCAGGTTCTTCTCACGGATTCAGGTCATTCAGGTTGCCGGGCGCGATGGACGCGGCCTGTGTGCTCATTGTACGCGAATTCGCGCCAGATCGAAAATATGGACTATCCTCATGTGAGCAACCTTGATCTGGTGGTAGGATGAAACCGGGTGTTGTGTAACGAAGTGAGGTTAGGATGAGGCGAGTCTTCTGGCTTATTGGGGTGCTGCTGGTGCTGTGCGGAAGTGTCCGCGCCCAGGAATACCGCCTGCGCCTGCCCGATGCAGAGGAATACCTTGCAGGGATAACAGAGATTTTCAGTGATCCCTTAAACAACAACATTGTCATCCGTAACGCCATCAAAGAGCAGATTGCCTTGCGCTATGGTGCACTGCGCAGCGTGGATTCCTCCCTGATTCTACAAGTTTATGAGGTGCTGAAGGGTTGGCCTAACGCTGATCGAGACCTATGGAATAAACACATCATTGGGAACTGGTTCACCGAACAACTTATTGATCTCAGCTTGCAGGATAGTCTGGTGTTCTATGATTATCAGATAGAGGTTATCCCCCGCGATTTGAATAACGATGGCGTTGACGAGTACATTCTGGATGTGGTCAAAAATCCACTGGAGGATTTTGATCGCAATTATCGCTGCGGCTATCCAGCGGAATATGTGGATTATCTGGTCGTGCAGCAGAATGGCAGCGCTTACAAATTTGTCGAGATACCCTTAGCATGGTATGGCGTTACAGGAGGTGACCTTGAAAGAAGGGGTGGCGTCTTTGAAGTCCGTTTTGATGACCTGAACGCGGATGGCTTTCCCGAATGGGTTTTGCTGACTGGCGGGCATATGGCTGGTGGGCCGGGTATGGGCTATGCTAACGTAGGCCACCTTGTAATTCTGGGCTGGCGCGAACGTCGTCTGGTGGATTTAACCCGTGCCAGTGAAACAGCTTCCAGTTACATCACTCACTACGAAGAAGATGCCGGTGTGTGTCATGGCGCAGAACCGCGTGATGTCACGTGGGAATTTGTAAACCTTGATACAGACGACGCGCAGGAAATTTTGCAGCATCAGGTATATGTGGATAACTGGCACTGCCTTTCGCGTGAAACGAAAGTCATTGATTGGGACGCGGCTCAGGATCGTTACGTGCTTGCCCATACCTATGCTGACTTTCCCGACGACACGCGCAACTGTGCCTATCGTCAGGCTGAAGAGGCGATGTGGTCAGGCGAATATACGCAGGCATTGGCACATTACGAACGCGGGGCGATGCTCGAACCCGCGCCGATTGAATCCTCTGAATGGGAGCGGGCGCATACGACTTATGAGCAGTATCATCAGGCACGGATGGCGCTGGCTTACCTGCTGACAGAACAACCAGAAAAGGCGCAGACCATTCTAAAGCAGTTGCGCACGCAGGATTTCACCCACGAAAGTGTCAGGCAGTTTGTCGAGGCGCTGCTTGCCGCGCCGCAAACCCCATTCGAGTCCTGTCTGGCGGCTTATAATACCTTCGCGGAACATTACCAGCCATTTTTCCAGCAGTCTTACCCCTTTGGCCTTACCAGAAAACAGACTTATGGCAGCACGTTCGATGAATATTCCCCTGCGCGGATTGGCTGTGATGCCCCTGCCATGCTGAGAACCGCGCTGGAAGCGCAATCCCTCACGGCTGGGCAAATGCCTGTTGCTGCCCTCAAAAGTCTGGGTATTCCGGTCGAGAAATCCCTGAATGCCGACCTGAACCATGATGGACAGGATGAGTGGCTTGTATGGCTGCAATACTCGATGAACCCGCTCTTTTTCGCGCTGGATGCGGATGGGGTTTACAGGGTTTCCACGCCCGCCGTTGACCCGTTTCATTATGCTGATGATCTGCATGTCTGGCCGTTGCCAGATGACACAGGGCTTGCCATTGCCTATCTCATCAGTGACCTGTGGCAGCGCACCTATCCCGCGCCTTGGTACTGTGTTTACGATCACATTTGTGGTTTAGGTGGGCCGCCAGAATGTACGCCGGAAACGGTTACAGGTCTGACCATGTGGCGCATGGACGGATTGGTTCTCACCCCCGTGCTGCAAAATCAAAACGTCTGCCGTAGCGAAATTGCCGCTCTGTTCCCCGATGGGGAAGGCAGTTCACAGATTGATGGTGGCGAGTGGATGTTTACCACTGAGGTCATGCCTGTCCGTTACCAATGGGATGCTGAAACGAATACATTCATCCGCGTTCCGGTTCAGCCTGTGGATGATGCTGTGCCAGCATCAAAATACATCACATACGCCGAAGCCATGCGGGCAGAGGACTATTCAGAAGCCTTGCATCTTGTGGATAGTCAGGCGTTGCGAAGCTGGGATTATGATCAGGATAACCCCGAATCCATGTATCGGTATCGCTACCAGCGTGCCTTTGTCCTCAAAAAGCTCAACCGCCCCGACGAAGCCCTCACCGAATACCTCGCCATCCTCGAATCCGCACCAGACTCCGCCTGGGGGATGCTCGCCGCGCTGCATGTGGAGGTGGTGGATTAAATCGGCAGTTTCACGGATGCGTATTTACGGAAGCTGGCGCTCACGGACTGCCGCCGCCGCGTAACGCAGCGCTTCGCGGATGTCTTCAGGCTCAAGGTCGGGATAGGCGCTGAGGATTTCGTCGTTGGTCATGCCAGCAGCCACCATATCCACCACCGTCGTAACCGGGATACGCAGCCCACGAATACAGGGCAAGGCCGTTCATCTGGTGCGGATGAATCGTAATACGTTCAAACATCATTATGTCCTCTTGCCTGCTTTGTGTTTAAAGTATAATGGCATCTGGATGAAAAAGCAGGTTGATATGGCAATTTCCACCCATAAAGATCACTTCCACGTCTTTATCATCGGCGCGGGGCTGGCCGGGCTGACCGCTGCCGCGCTGCATGTGGAGGGGGTGCCCTATGACGCGCCGACTGATCCTTAACCATTCTTCAATTGGCCCTCAAATAGGGACACCTGTCCGCCTTTTCCACGCCAAATCCTCTATAATACCTTTTATGACTCTGTGTGCTCTGTGGTTCAGATAAATCTGTTTACCTGAGTCCTGAAAATCTGAAAGTGAAAATATGGCGAATTTGGCAGGAAAAATTTTATTCCCACCTCCACCAATCAACACCATGGCGGGAACGCAGAGCCTTGTTGCCACCATCATCATACTCGCCGCCACCAGAATTAAGATATTACAC
>JBGSXK010000058.1:0-1916 GCA_041751455.1 Anaerolineae bacterium | reverse complement strand
TGCTGATTTTGGTTTTACTGGTCTTTACTACCTATACTGCTGCTCAGGACGTGGCTACACCCGCGACTTGGCTGGAGAACCCGCCAGACCCGGCTGGCTACGAATGGCGTGTGGTGGCCAGTGGTTTAAACAATCCTCTCTATCTGACCCATGCAGGCGATGGCTCTGGTCGCGCTTTTGTACTGGAACAGGCCGGGCGTATCTGGATTATTCAAGATGACGCACTGCTGCCACAGCCGTTTCTGGATATTTCCAATCTTTCCCATCAGGAAGTCTTGTCCAGATATTCTGAACGTGGCCTGTTAGGCCTGGTGTTCCATCAGGCATATGCCGAAAACGGCACCTTCTTTGTACATTACAGCGACCTCAACGGGGATACAGTGGTCGCCCGTTATCAGGTTTCCGCCGACGATCCTAATCAGGCCGACCCTAACAGCGCTGACATCATCTTCACGCATGTCCAGCCCTATGGCAATCATAATGGAGGGCAAATTGACTTTGGGCCAGATGGTTATCTGTATATCGCGCTGGGTGATGGTGGCTCTCAGGGTGACCCGGAAAACCGTGCGCAAAACCCGGAATCGCTGCTGGGCAAGATTCTGCGCATTGATGTTGATGGCGAAGCACCCTATGCCATCCCTGCCAATAACCCCACCAGCATAGATTCCAGCCTTGCCCCGGAAGTCTGGGCAATGGGGCTGCGTAACCCATACCGTTTCAGCTTTGATCGGGCGAAAGGCGACCTGTATATCGCGGATGTGGGGCAGAACCAGTGGGAGGAAATTAACTTCCAGCCAGCAGACAGCAGCGGCGGTGAGAATTATGGCTGGCGCGTGTTCGAGGCCAGTCAGCGCAATACGAATGAAACCCCGACTTCCGAGGCGGTGATGCCTGTGGCGGAGTATGATCACAGCCAGGGCTGCTCTGTAACCGGAGGCTATGTTTACCGTGGTGAGGAACTGCCTGCTCTACAGGGGGTCTACTTCTATGGTGACTGGTGTTCCGGGCGTATATGGGCAGCTTACCGCGATACGGACGATTTCTGGCAGGTGATCAGCTTTATGCAGACTCCCTACATGATCAGCGCCTTTGGCGAAGATGAGCAGGGAGAACTCTATGTACTGGATTACAGCGGCGGCAACCTGCTGAAGCTGACCGCCAGCTCATAATACCAGCGCACTGCTGTGGCGGTCAAAAACTTAGATCCTGTAGCCTGGGGCGCATACAACTGCGCCCCATTATGGTTATGTTTTGAAAGAGAATGATGATGGAAACTGGTGATTTTACGCTTGCCATGAAGCCAATTGGTGACTGGTTGCCTGACCTGGAACGTCATCAACAGGATTATGCATGGCTGTCGCGGAATTTTGATGAAATTCGGGCCTCGATCTGGGATGGATTAAATCGCCCACAGTATGTGCTGGATGCTATTGAAGCCCTTAACTTCGTGTTTCAGTATGCCATGTCGCGCAGCGATTATATGAAAATGGAAGAACATTTACGTCTGGCACTCTCGGAGGCGCATATCCTGCGGGACAGTGAACTTCAAATGCGGGTGTGGGCGCAGCTTGGACATAATTATCTGAAGTTTGGGCTGCATGGATCGGCCAGAGAAGCCTTTGACCTGGCGCATCTTCATGCCAACCAGCAGCGCCACCCGGATATAGAAATGAAGCTGATTATCAATATTGGCCTTATTCGGGCACAGGCAATTTATCCCAATGGGCTTTTTGATGAACAGGTGATCGCAGATACGCTGGAGATGGCACGGGGAGTAACGAATTTACCCCTTCTGGGCACCATGTACTTTGTAATGGCCATGTATTATCACTTTCGCCTTAAGGCGATTTATGCGTTTGGTCATGCGCAAACGGCTTATGCTATCTGGCACAGGCTGGGCAATAACCAGGAAAAAG
>JBGSXK010000057.1:0-5093 GCA_041751455.1 Anaerolineae bacterium | reverse complement strand
CCCAAACTGGCCTTTATCTGCTTCATTGATGCCCAGTAGGGCGGTCGTGCCTCGCTGCCAGTTAATCACTCCGCCGCCCGACCAGATCACGTCCGGTGCGTCATAGTAGTAGATCATGGGTCCGCTGACCCCAATCATGGGGTCTTTTTCCATGGCCTCGATCATTACATCAATAATATCCGGTGCGACGATGGTATCGTTGTTGAGCAGCATAATATAGTTTGCGCCCTGCTCCAGCGCATGTTGGATAGCGAGGTTATTCCCACCTGTAAAGCCCAGGTTAGCCCCGGTGTCGATCAGGGTGGTATCGGGGAATGCCATTCGGATAGCCTCCACCGAGCCATCACTGGAGCCGTTATCCACGACAATCACCTCTACCGGGAAATAGGTCAGGTGTTCCAGTGAGCGCAGGCAGTCCAGGGTATCCTCACGACTGTTATAATTCAGGACAATAATGCTGACAGTGGGCTTACTGCTCATGGTAGATTTTACCCGTTCTGTGCTGTGTAGATGCGAGAAGCCCTGGCTCAGTATGGGCTTATCCTCATGCTAATTGTCCTGGCCTTGCGATGGGCTAAACACTCTCCTAACGAACAAAAGATGAAAAACGGAATTTTTAACGCGACACCCCCCGCGCCTCAATGTGGCTTACAGTCCTGCTAAGGGCGATCAATCGGCGTGGAATCGCGGATGATCAGTGTGTCAAAATCTGCTGTGGTGTAGGGTTCTACTCCCAGCGCTACCGTCCCGCCCAGCAGATCAGCATTATCCAGCGCCAGGACATAATTACCGTTGACGAAGAATGTCAGCATGTTGCGGTAGGTCATCACCGTGAGATTCATCCATTCTGGCAGAGTTTGGTCGCTGGCCGTTACCAGTGGCCCTTCGTAATACAGGGTGCGCTGACCTTCATGCTCAGCATAGACCAGTATATCCATGCTTCCGGTTTCGTTTCGGCGCAGCGCCAGCCGGTAACCGTCCAGATGTTCTTCGTTTTCCGTCGTGCGCACGCCCAGCCATGCTGTCCCGTGTGCCCCTGGTGGGAAGCGTACTTCAACCGTAGTGTAGAGATCGGTGGAATCGCGGAATGTAAAGGCATTCGTCCCCTCCCCGAACATACCTGCCCCCACAGTACGACGAACCATGCGGTAGAGCGCGGTGTCCTCGTCGTTACGCAGCCGCATAAACTGCTGGTTGGTGGGCGCTTCCAGGTCTTCGATAAATTCGCCGGGCGCGTCCAGCCGTCCTACCCACCAGCGGCTGGTAATGACATCATTGGTAAAGTTATCGATCAGGTCGCTGTATTCCAGCAGCAGGTCACGTGCGTTGATTTCATCAATGAGCGAATACGTGAGTCGTACCGCCTCGTTGATAGGAGCGGCGGCCTCGGTAACCAGGCAGTCATCAATGCGCAGCCGCCCTTCCGGGTTGGTTTCAAAGGTAATAATGCCCGCGCCGGGCGAATCCTCGATCAGGCGGTCAAAGTACAGACGACCATCGCGGTACAACTGTAAACGGTTGCCTGTGAACGACAGATTGACCGAATCCCAGCGATTGTAGTTGTGGAAAAATGGCACAATGAAACTTTGCAGCACGTTGTCCTCTGCATCCACATGCAGGATGTTCAGATCACCTCGCTCAAAGCGGAAGATCATCCCCTCCTGGCTCCCAGAACGCATCCGCATATCATAGCCACCGAACTCTACCCACATACGGCAGCTCATCGTTACGTCGCGCAAAGGCTGCATCTGCAACGCAGTAGTGGTATTGCTGGGTAAAAACAGATAACCATCCTCGCTGCCTGCCGTGCCGATGGAGGGCTGTGCTTCGCTCAGGGTGATCCAGCTCGATGGCACCTCACCTTCGTTAAAACGATGGCTGCCGGGTTCGGGCTGCTGGATGTGCAGGTCGTCAAAACGCACAGGGGTAAAGTTCTGCACGATTTGCAGCAGGATGTCCCCGGCGGGCAGGCGCGGCTCAATAAAATCTTCGAGCGAGATGACCATTGCGTCGTCAATATAAACCGCGATACCGCGTCCCTGTACCCAGATACGGATGTTCACCCAGTTGTCCCCGCCAATGTCCATCAGCACCGTGCGCAGGTTACGCTCGCTCAGGCGGTCATAAAACACCGGAATTTCGGCATTACGTCGCAGCACCAGCGACCCTTGCAAAATATCCATTGCGTTGTAACCGGTCGGGCTGGCTTTAAAGATGATGCGTGCGCCTGCGTTGGGGTCTTCGCCCAGGTTCACGCGGAAACTGATCAGCAGATTATCTACCGAGGAGTATGTCCATTGTGGGTCGATCTGCCCCAGAAGGGTCAACAGTTGATCGGTTCTGCCGCTGCCCACCAGGATATTCTGATTGTTCTCATTAACCACCTGCCAGGCTTCAGGCGAGAACTCCCAGTTGCGCAGGTCGTCCAGGTCTTCAAAGTCGGCCACGTAAGGCAGGCGGCCCTGGGGTACGGGTGTGGGTGATGGCAGCAGGGTTTCGGTTGCGGTCGGCGTGAGTGTGGCGGTAGCGCTGGGTGTGACCGTCGCGGTGGGTGTATGCGTCGGCGTGAAAGTCGCCGTCGGCGTACTGGTCACGGTTTCGGTCAGGGTGGCAGTGGCCGTCGGTGTATTGGTCGCGGTAGGGGTCGCAGTGGGTGTGAAAGTCGCTGTATCAGTCAGCGTGGGTAAGGCTATCGCTGAGGGGGTAGGGCTAGCCGCGAAACTGACCGCGCCTATAGTAAGGGTGGGTGGCAGTGTTTCGGTCATGGTCGGTGTGAGGGTAATAGTCGCCGTTGCCGTGCTTGTCGAAGTTGGGGTGGGGGTGGCAGTAGGCGTATCCGTGGGTGTAAAGGTGGCAGTAGCCGTTTGCGTAGGCGTATCAGTAGGAGTCGCGGTGGCGGTGGGTGTATGGGTGGATGTCGGCGTGGATGTGGGCGTGTCGGTGGGTGTGTTGGTCGGTGCCAGGGCGATAGGCACCACGGCCAGCGCGCCCTAGACGCTGATCAGGGATGAGGAATTTGTCACCCATCCGCGCGAACCATCGGCCAGAAGCACTTGCAGCCAGGCACCATCCTCGCTGATGCCCACCAGATCAAGCTGCTCGTCAATCTCCAGCATACTCATCGAAGGGTAATTTGAGCCAGGCCCGCCGCGCACGGTCAGCGCGCGGCTCATGCGTACCACCGGGGTCGCCGGGGTCGCTGTAGGGGTCAATGTTGGCGTGCGGGTGGGCAGGTCTGTCGGCGTGACGGTCCCCGTGGGCGCGGCAGCAATAGGGACACCATCCACCGGCCCCAGCCCCTTTACCGATGAAGGCGCGGCGGTAATCCAGCCAGTTTCGCCCTCTTCCAGCATGACCTGATACCAGGAGCCATCCTCAGTGATGCCGATAATATCCAGGCGCTGGCCTGCTTCCAGGCGCACCAACGCCGGATAAAGCGACCCAGGCCCACTGCGAACAGTCACTACACGTACTGCCTCGACCAGGGGTACATTCGGCGTTTCACTCAGGAGCATCAGCACGGCGGTCTGAGTCAACATCTGTGCTGTAGGGCCTTGCTCGCGGGAAAAGAGCAGGGCAGCAGCCCCCGCGAACGCCACCAGCAGCGCCCCCACGGCCAGCCACAGCAGTGGCTGCCAGCGGTTAGGCGGCGCAAATGTCTGGGTGCTCAATGGGGTGGGGGTGATGTACTGCGCGGCCTGGTAACTGCCGGAAGGTGTAATCGGTGACGGGTAAGACTGGTTGGGCAGCAGAATTGTCGAGTAAGGATTAGCCCCTTCCTGTGCCCGCTGTTGGGCAAAGAGAGACAGGGTGCGCTTGATTTCTTCCTGGTTGGCTTCACGATGTTGCCGAATACGCTCCACGCTGCTCTGGGCAGCCTGGCGCAGCATGGCGGGTGTGCTCATGACCGAGGTGCCCAGCAGCTCTACCAGCGCGTCGGCAAAATCCATTGCTGTTTCGTAGCGATCATCCGGGTGTTTCGCCATCGCTTTAGTAATCACGAGATTGACTTCAAGCGGCAGTTCGGCGTTAAACTGGCGCACGTCCGGCACCGGATTATTGATGTGCTGCATAATCACGGCCATCGGCGTGTCAGCATTAAAGGGCATGGTACCCGTGACCATCTCAAAAAGCATCACACCCAGCGCGTAAATATCGGTGCGATGATCGATATTATCTGCGCCAACCCCCTGTTCCGGGGACATATAGCCGGGGGTGCCCACCGTAAACCCGGTGACAGTCAGGCTCTGGTCAGATTTGCCCATCAGCCGTGCGACCCCGAAGTCAGTCAGGAAGGCGTTGCCATCCTGGTCTACCATAATGTTCGAGGGCTTGATATCGCGGTGAACAACGCCCTGACGATGCGCATAATCCAGGGCGGAAGCCACCTGCCGCATCATGTACGCTACTTCACTCAGGGGCAGGCGGATTTCCTCCATCACATCCTTGAGTGTACCGCTTTCCAGATAGCGCATGATGATAAAAGGCGGGTTGTGCAGCGCGTTATAATCGTAAATTGGCAGCACATGAGGATGCTCCAGCCTTGTGACCAGCCGGGCCTCGCGCTGGAAGCGCTCTAACGAAGATACATCGGCAGCGACAGAGCGGTGAATGACTTTGACCGCTACAAAGCGATCCATACCGGGCTGATAAGCACGGTAAACTGTTGCCATGCCACCTTTGCCGATTTCCTCAACCAGTTCATAGGGGCCAAGTCGTGTACCGATCATGCCTTTTCCCACAGTACGCTAGTACCGTAATATTCTAGCATAAGGCGCAAGCCTGTGCCTGTCAAAAATCGCCTGGTTTGATTTTCGCTTAAAACTTCCTCATAATACACAGAAATTGTCATCAACAAAGTTAATCGGTTTTGCTGGTGAATTGTCACAAAAGGTCATTCCTATGTCTGCACACGAATTCACGGAAAAAGATTATCGTATCGCCCTCAAAGCCGCCCTGGCTATTGAGGCCCATGGCGACGCGCTGGATGCCATGATGCATATCGCGTCGCACTTTTTGCAACGCAATTTAGGCCAGGAAGGGGCGAATATCCTGGCTTTTGTCCTGCATCATCCTGATGTGCCCCATGACAC
>JBGSXK010000056.1:0-3403 GCA_041751455.1 Anaerolineae bacterium | reverse complement strand
CTCTGCGTCCTGGCCTTGATAGGTGTAAAGCGCCGTCAGCGTGTGATGTGCAGCATCCAGCGATCCTGTGCCAGCGGCGCGTTGGCCGTCAGCACAATGCGATACAACGCCGTCCCCCAGGCATTGCGTAGGAGGGCATCTTCAATCGCAATGGGTTCTACTGCCGCGCTGAATTTGTCTGCGTCATAATACAGGGTGGCTTTGCCTGCCATCCGGCCATGCACCAGCGGGCGCGTATCGAGTTGAATGCTGCCGGGCGTGTCCAGGTTGACTGTACAGGGCGTGAGCAGGTTTAGCCTCAGACTGCGCGGCGTTTGGGTTAATGTGTAGATATCTTCCACGCTGACCTCCTGCCCGCGCTGCAAACGTATCACGCGCTGCCAGCTCTGGATTTCCGCTTCCGGCGGATAAGCTCCGGCGATGTCCAGCCTGAAAATCGCACCCGTATCATCGACCCTATAATCCACATCACGTGCGGCGAACTGCTCGCCCGGGCTTTGTGTTACACCGTTGACGGTCGGCAGATTGTGATAGCCGGATTGCATTGTCCAGATTTCGTAACGCTGATCGCTGAAGGTCTTGACGCTGTAAGTCTCCACCCCCGCGTCAATCAGCACCGGCAGGCCATCCATGTAGACGACAAACTGCCCAATATCATTGTGGTTATGGCTTTCGGCATTATGACCGCCTTTGGCCGCCACATAGAATCCTTCTGCTGTGCGCACCGTATCCCGTGCGGTCATGACTTCGATTTCGGGCAGCCACACATCACGTGGCAGCGGGGGGTAAGCCTCGTGCGCGGCCATCTTATCCAGTGCTTGCAGCATGGGCAGTTCACGCGCAATGCTCTTGCTGGGACGTTTAGTATCCCTGTTTGTGTCTTCCAGCGGCGCGAACAGATGCTGGCGTTGTGCCAGCCATGCGCCCATCGCCCTCATGTCCGGGTCATGGATGCGCTGGCCGTAATTGAAGATCAATGCTGCATCCGGGCGGATAATGGCGGCGGCATCCGCAAAGTTGACGAAATAATCTTCCGAGACCTGCACCCGGTAGATAAAGCGACCCATTTCCTGCACCAGCGGCTGATCGAAGACATTAACCTGCCCATCTGTTGCCTGATAAAGCAGCTCCAGACATTCATAGAGTGACGCGCCCGCCCGCCCCCAATAACCAGGACCTTCATCACAACCACCGTCCGCTGGGTATGGGTCGATGAACTTATCCAGGCTGCGCATGATTTTCGCTACCGCCGCCCGCCGCCGTTCAGTGTCCGGCTCAACCAGCAGCAAAGAGATCAGCCAGTTGGAATGAATCCAGGGATTCCAGTTGTTGGGGCGATGTTCCGGGTTAGCAAAGCCCATCCAGCCGAAATCATCACGTTCCAGGTTAGGAATCAGCACTCGCTCGGTAATCTCACGCTCGATGCGCGGCACGATCAGCGGTGATAGCGTGTCCAGTTGTGGCCGCAGCAGGTAAAGCGCGTAAGCCAGCAGGCTGCTGGTCTCGGCCACAAAGAGGTCTACCGTGCGCTCGGCGGTATCAGGCAAGCCGCGCCCGGCTCGCTGCATGGTCAGGTGCGCCGGAACCCCCCAGTACGACTCCTCACAGATCAGCCACAGGCCGTTAACCGCCGCATCGACAAATCGCCCCTGACCTTCTACACATTCGGCCAGTACCAGATCAAGCAATTTGCGGCGGCGCTCGAAGTTCAACGTTTCATAGTTGACGCGATTGCCAATGCGCGCTACTTCCAGAAAGAGCGTGGCGGGCAGGGAAGGCCAGGTGTAAGTGAGCGCTTCTTCGCCCCCTCGGATATACGCCTGCCGCACGGGATCGGGCAGTGCATCCCAGAAGGTGCGTTCCTGTGCGGTGGGGTAAGGATGCCAATCTGTTTTTGAGACTAAATTTAATGTTTCGGGAGCATAACGCTGGCTAAGCATAATAATATCCTTTGCGGCTGTCCGGCAAAGCTCCGTAAAAGATAGCCCATCCACAGTTTAATCGCTATGTGGATGGGCTTAGGTGGTTCAGTTGAAGAGGTTATTTCAGGGTTGCCCTACTTCGTGCCCCACTTGGTCTGGTCGAGTGAGATCAGTGCCCAGATACGCAGCGGTTGCAGGTAACGGAACTGGTAGAGCAGATACAGCGGACTGCTGGCAAAGCGGAATTCGCGGGTGGAGAGAATGGCGTAGCAGGAATAGAAGATGAAATTGATCAGGAAAATCACGATCAGATAGGGCAGAAGCAGATGCGGCCCATGGATGACCGCTCGATAAACAATCGAAGCAACAATGCCCCACAGGATGAAGGGGAACACCAGAAGATAGGCGGTTTCAAACACGATCCACAGCGGCAGCTTATGCGCCCAGGGCAGCGTAATCAGTGTCTCACGCCAGGCACTGCGCGCCCAACGTGTCTGCTGCTTCTTCCACACTGGCATTTCATGAGGGACATCCGTGTACGACAGTGAGTCCGGCGAGTAGGCTGACTTCAAACCCAGCTTGAGCGTCAGCGTGGCGAGGTGGCGGTCATCACCGTAATTGCAGGCCTGCCCCATGAATATCTGAGTAGACCACGGCTTGAGGATGTAACGCATCACATCTGAGCGTACCCCCATAAATGCCCCGCTCATACATGTGACGGAATACCATAGGTTTTGCGCGGCACGTTCCACATCGAAGGCGTAGAAAAAGCGCTGGTAAGTCAGGTTGGTGAGCAGGTTAACATCAGGATTGGCGACTTTGATATTGCCCGTGACGCAGCCAATACGAGGGTCAGACTCCATCAATCGTACCGCGTTAGCGATAGCATCGGGGTGAAGGCGGCTGTCCGAATCTACATTGAAGATATAATCCACCGGGTTAGGATCTTGCAGGAAATCCGCAAAGCCCAGGCTCATTGCATTGCGCTTGCCCTGCTTCGGCTCTACAAAACGGATATAACGCCCGCCGCCATATTTCTTGATGATTTTATAGGTGAAGGCTTTTAAATCCTCGTTATTTTCGTTGAGGACAATCGAAACGCGGATAAAGGGATAGGTCTGGTCTTCCAGCGACTCGATCAGCCGCTGTAATTCCAGTGTTGAGGTTTTATAAGTGGGCACGACCAGCCCGATCCAGCGGGGTGACTGGCCATCACCATAAAAGCTGCGCACCATAATGTCGCGCCACTTGCGTTCTACCCACTGCGCCCGGATCATCCCCGGCGGCACATCACTCAGGAAGGGGTCTTCGTCACCTTCGTGCAGGATTTCATTGTCGTACAGGTCTTCCAGCAGCGCCATAACCTGCCGTTTGAAGTCGGGAAAATGCGAGGGCTTATTAAACACACGCTCTGCCGCACTGCGCAGACCAGGATATTCCTCGATCATCGCGTTTATAATGGGCTGACGGATGATACGTCG
>JBGSXK010000055.1:0-9842 GCA_041751455.1 Anaerolineae bacterium | reverse complement strand
GACTGGAAGGCAGCACGCGAGTCCCTGGCTGCACGCTATGGTTATGACCAGTATGGCGGCAACTGCCATATGGTTCCCAATCATGGGTTGATTATCTTTTCCCTGCTCTACGGCGACGATGACTTTCAGAAGTCCCTGATGATCGTGAACACCTCTGGGTGGGATACGGATTGCAATTCGGGCAATGTGGGCTGCCTGCTGGGGATCAAAAACGGGCTGCAAGGCATGGCTTCCGGCCCGGATTGGCGTGGCCCGGTGGCAGATCGGCTGTATCTGCCGACTGCCGACGGCGGTCGGGCTATCACCGATGCGGTGACGGAAAGCATCGAACTTATTAACGCGGGTCGCCGCCTTGCCGGACAAACACCTGTCACCCCGAAAAATGGCGCACGCTATCACTTCGAATTTCCTGGCGCTGTGCAGGGTTTTCAGCCGGAAGAAACCATAGAAACAAAGGGAACCGCTGTACTCGAAAATGTTAAAGGTCACAGTCAGACCGGCCAGCGCGCCCTGGCTATTCACTATAACGGACTGGCGGTGGGTCGGATCGCAAGGGTGGCGACTCCCTCGTTTATTCCCTCGCTCAACATCGCCAATTACTTTGACCAGCGTGGATACAGCCTGTTGGCATCCCCCAATGTGTACCCCGGCCAGACTATTAAAGCGCGTGTGGTTGCGGATGCGCATAATGCCGATGCCGTCACCTGCAAACTTTATGTGCGTGCCTATCATACCGCCGATGCGTTGGGTTATAGCAGCGGCCCAGTGGTTGAATTAGGCGCTGGGATGGACCATACCCTGGAATGGACCATTGAGGATACCAGCCTATCCCCTATCGCCTTCGTAGGCGTAGAGCTGACTGGCAGCGGCGGCATCAAAGGCACCGTTTACCTGGATTACCTGACCTGGGATGGCACGCCTGATGTGGTACTCAGCCGCCCTGCGCATGGTGGGCATATGTGGAAGCGCGCCTGGGTGAATGCTCTGGATCATACTGATCGGTTGATGGCGTTGGATTTCTGGCCAGAGCCATTTCGCCTCATCCAGAACAGCGGGCGCGGACTGCTCATCCAGGGCACACGTGCCTGGCAGGATTATTCAGTCACGGCACGTATGACCCCTCATATGTCTCAGGCGGGCGGCATAGCGCTGCGGGTTCAGGGGCTAAAGCGTTATTATGCCCTGCTGTGCGACCAGGAAAGTATCCGAATTGTCAAAGCGCTGGATGGGGATACCATTCTGGCCGAGGCTCCCGGTGGGTGGCAGTTTGGCCGTCCCTGTGAATTAACGTTACAGGTGGCTGGTAATCGTCTGACAGGCTTTCTGAATGGTAAGCAGGTTATCGAAGCCACTGACCCTGGCTATCTGCTGGATGGCGGTGCTGTAGCCCTGATCTGTGAAGAAGGTCGCATCGGCTGTGATTATGTAGCGGTCAGGCCATTGGCACCGTAAAATGGGCATTCACTCTAAAAGTCATTCCACTCATTCACCGCTTTATGGAGTTAAGATGTAGAGATTTACTATTTAAGGAGGCACTGTGGAGAAGATACATGCCAGAGACGGTACTGAGATCGGCTACCGCCGAAGCGGAAACGGCCCGCCGCTAGTACTGGTACACGGTGGGACTGCCGATCACACCCGCTGGGCACCCGTGCTGTCCGCCTTTGAAGATCACTTTACGGTTTACGCAATTGACCGCCGAGGGCGTGGTGAGAGCAGCGATACAGAGCCGTATGCCATTGAGCGCGAGTTCGAGGATGTCGCGGCTGTAATCGACTCAATTGGCGAACCAGCGGATTTACTTGGACACTCATTCGGTGCGGTCTGTGCGCTTGAGGCCGCGTTACTCACCACACACATACGTAAACTCATCCTGTACGAACCCCCGCCTCTGGGTGTCGAGGGGATACTGCCGCCTGAAACTGCTGCCCGGATGCAAGCACTTCTAGACTCCGGCGACCGGGATGGCGTTATCAGCACCTTCCTGCGGGAAGTGGCCGGGCTTCCACCCCATGAAGTGGAACTCATGCGCTCCCTTCCCGCCTGGCAGGGACGTGTGGCCGCAGCACACACCATATTGCGCGAGATCAGGGCTATAGAAGCCCATTCCCCCTGGGATACGGAGCGGCTCAGGCATGTACAGATGCCTACCCTGCTTTTACAGGGTGGGGATAGTGTGGAATCCTACAGACAAGTCATCGAAAAGCTTTATGCGATGCTGTCTGACAGCAGGATTGTGGTCATGCCAGGGCAGCAGCATGTGGCCATGAATACCGCGCCCGATCTGTTTGTGCGGGAAGTTCTGGCATTTCTGCTCCCTACCGCGTGATCTGCCGCGCTCATCAAGAGATAATATGCGATGAGTTCGCTAGCTGTTGACGGTCTGAGTAATCGTATTCAATAGTTTAAGCACCTCCATCGGTTTCAGTCCGCCGTGCTGGTGGATATGCAGATCACCGCGCGTCTCATCATCTGAATAAATGTATTTGGTCGCCGTCAGCAGGATGATAGGGATACCCCGAAGCAGCGGATCGTCCTTCATGGCGGCGATTACTTCAAAGCCACTCATGGTCGGCATCACCAGATCGAGCAGCACCAGATCAGGAACGGCGGCGCGCATGATGTCACATGCTTGCTGCCCGTCATAGGCCCTTCGGATGACCAGATGGGGATAATGGTTTTCCAGTGACCGCTGCACCAACTGCACCACACCCACATCATCATCAATTACCAGAATGGTTTCGACATCTTTATAAGCTTGCAGCTGCTGGATAAGCTGCTGCGGCAGCATCGGCTTGGAGAGGCAGGCATCTACTCCCAATTTTTTGATCATCTGGGTGGTACTGGGCAGTGAACAGGTCACTACCGGCAGGGGCAGATCGCTAAACTGATGAGGCAGCGCGCCACCGTGTGGGTTATTAAAGATGATTCCCTGTGGGCTGTAACGGTGTATCGCAGCATCAAGTTGTTCCAGGTAATCCACCTGGATGATCGAACAGCCGGGCATGTAACGGCGGGCCAGCTTGCTGACATGGGGGTCGGCATCCACCACCAGCCATACAGCATCTCGTGTGATGTCATCGCCTTCCTGCAGCAGTTGAGGCTGGCTGGAGGACTGTTTGGGGAGCGGCAGGGTAAAGGTGAATACCGAGCCAATCCCCTCCTGACTCTCAACCTGTAAATAGCCATTATGGGCTTCGATGAAGCGGCGTGTGATTGCCAGTCCCAGCCCTGCCCCGCCATTTGCCCGGCTGAGTGAATAATCCACCTGGAAAAATTCATCAAAAATGAGGTGCTGCTGATCCTGCGGAATGCCAATTCCAGTATCCGCGATCTGGAAGATCACATCGCTTTCGCTGGCGTAGACAGAGAAAGTCACACTGCCCTGGGTGGTGAAGCGTTGGGCGTTGTTGATGAGGTTAATAATCACCTGCCGGATACGGGTGCGGTCAATCTGGATTTCGGGCAGATCTTCCGCAATTGTCACTATAAACTCCACCGGCTTCTTTTGAAACAGGTTTGCAACCAGCCCTGCCGTATCCTGTAAAAATTGTCTGAGATCGGTACGCTCAAAGTTCAGCGAAAACTGTGACAGTTCAATGTGCGAGAGGTCAAGCACATCGTCAATCATATCGAGCAGATGACGACTATTGCGATGAATCTGATAAATATCCTGTTGCAGTTTAGCTGGGAAGTTGACAGTGCCATAGACCTCCGGCATGAGGTGCATGATCTCCGTAAATCCCAAAATGATGTTGAGAGGCGTGCGCAGTTCATGACTGATGTTGGAGGCAAAACGTTCTTTCAACTGCCGGGCTTCTTCGGCTTGCTGGCGGGCATAAATAAGTTGGGTTTGCAGGCGCTGCTGCGTATCGCGGGCGATTTCCAGCGACTTCAACGTCCTGAGCAACTCTGCCCGGTGCGCGCGGGCTTCTTCCAGCAGAGCGCTGCTTCTGCCAAACATCGAACGGTACCAGTGCAGCAAAATCCAGATCGTGCGCAGGCTCCCCTTGGACACGGCAAGCACAATCAGAGTAAATAGCACCAGTCCGGGAAGGGGATAATCGACGTAGCCCACATGGACAAGCAGGGCCGCAAAGCCGAGAAACAGAATGCTGGCAAGGATCGACACTCGCGCCGCCAGAAGTTCCGAGACAAACAACAAGGGGGCAACGATGAACGGCAGCCAACTGACCGGCAGCATCCACATGCCAATAGCCAGGATGATATAGAGTGAAATCACGAACAGATAACGGGCGAGATTCGGGTGCTGGCGCGCGCTGTAACGGGTGTAAATAACAAAGCCGCTAAAGATTTGCAGGGCAAAAACGAACTGATGCGGCAGCGGGTCGATAAAGACCAGCGCTAAAGCGCTCATAAGACCACAAACAGCAGCGATAATCGACAGGCGCTGAAAAATGTCCGCTCGGAAATCGGCCAGCACTTGATGGTAAGTATGATCTTCCATAGCAACCTGACCTCTAAACCCGAAGCTGCTGTAGCGCCAAACGCAGGGCTTCACGAGTGACTGGCTTGGGCAGGTATTGAGAGGCCCCCAATGCAAACGCCAGTTCAGGGTCATTAATGACGGAGCAGATAATGACGGGGATAAGTTGAGTTTCACTCCTGGTTCTAAGGCGCTGCAACAATTCCCAGCCATCGATGCCGGGCATCATCACGTCGAGAATGATGGCGTCAGGCTGCAACTGCTGAATGATTTCCAAGCCTTCCTCCGTGTTGGGAACGGACATAACCGTATACGCATCATCCGCCAGATACCGCTGCAACAGATGAACCAGCCCTTCATTGTCGTCAATTAGCAGAATCAATGCCTTCTGCTGGCGTGATTTCAGGCAGATTTGCTGAGTGCCTTCCCCCCCATGATAATGAATCTCCCAGTTGATTTGCTCCATCATTTGCTGGATGATGGGGGTGATATGCAGGCTGAGCTGCACATCACCCGCAAAGTGCATCCGCATAAATTTCCTGTCATCCAGCAGTTGAATCCGTAGCGCATCCGGGTGAACCTGCTGGATAATCTGGCTCATGATATGCGTGAGAATCTGCTGCGCCATAGTGAGGTTAGTCGGCAGCATAATGGGGCTGGCCGGAGCTTCAACCCAGATCGTGATGCCATATTTATCTGCCAGAATCTGAATAGGACGCACAGCGCTGTCCAGCATTTCCTGCAAAGCGGTGATCGTGGTGTTATCCCCCAACCGCGTTAACTCCGCACTGACCGATGTATCCTGCTGTGGGCTGGTGCCCTCTGTGCGCAGTCGGTGCCACAGGACAGCACTCACAAGCTCCTGGCCGCGCCGCAAATCACGGTATGCTTGACGCAGCGAGACTCCCACTTCCCACGCGGCTTGCTGAATGGTCAACCTGCCGACATAATGCATGTAGATCAGATTATAGATGCGCACTGTGCCGGAATGCGCGGCGACATTTTGGCCTGGGTCGAGTGTTTCGATAGCCTCAATCAGTTGGCCGCGTAATTGATGTGCGCCGGTGGTATGAGTATCCAATACCTGAGCATCCAGTTTGCGGGTCAGGCTGTTTTCCTGGAGCGCTTGAAAATCATACAGCTTTTCCAGAGCTTCTTTTACCTGCTCAATGAAACTTTCGGGCAATTCTTCGCTGTTCGACATCGCATAAACTCACTGTTTTATTATTTTCCACCATTGTCGCTCTTGATAAAGGGTTTGGCATCATTTTGTCATGAAGTTGTCAATTGGCGAAATACTCTTATGCTAGACTCTTGAAGAAGATATCAGGATTTAAAATCACACAACATCCTAATCAAAACCAGCTCCAAATCGGCACTTTTTACTGTAGCAAATACCTTATGTGTTTTGAGAGAGTCCTGGACTCCAAAACAATCCAGTCATTTATTTTTAGGAGACAATTTATGAAACGTTTCACGATATTTCTTCTGTTGAGCCTCATCGCTGCCCTTGCTGCCCTGCCCATGCTGGCGCAGGATGACGAGGAAGAGGTCATCGAATATGACCCGGAGATATGTTTCGCTGCCGCTGAAAGCAGCGATAGGATGGTGCAGTTCGATGCCAAGGAAGGCCCCTATCTCATCGCTGTAAGCAATTCCTACATCGGTAATGCCTGGCGCACGCAGATGATCCAGATGGCACAGGCCTTTGCCGAAACCGAAGGTGTAGCTCCGCTGATTGACGAACTCATTATCGTGAGTACTGGCGATGATGTAGAAGCTCAGATCGGCGCGATGGACAACATGATTGCTCTGGGGGTGGATGCTATTATCCTCAATGCCATTAACCCCACCAGCTTTGACGCAGTGGTCAGCCGCGCTGCCGATGCAGGCATTATCGTGGTCGCATTTGACGGTGTTGTCGATGCTCCCGAAGCGATCATCGTGAATGAAGACCAGATTGAATTTGGTGCCGTCATGGCCCGCGATCTGGTGGAGCGCATGGGCGGTGCTGGTAACGTGGTGATGGTAAACGGTGTCCCCGGCACCAGTGTCGATTCTGACCGCATTGCAGGCGCGAAGTCTGTCTTTGAAGAATATCCCGATATTACTGTCCTGGCCGAACTGGAAGGGCGTTGGGACAGCGGAACCGCCCAGACCGTCATGGGAGACTTCCTGGCCACACAGCCGCAGGTAGATGGTGTATGGATTCAGGGTGGTGGGCCTGGTGTGCTGCAAGCATTTAAGGATGCGGGCTACACAGAACTGCCCCCCATGGCAGGTGAAGCAGAAAATGGCTTCCGTATGGCGATGGGCAATGGCGAGATTGAAGGTATCTCCGTTGGTCAGACACCGGGCATGATCGCCGTATCCATGCAGGCGGCACTAGAGCTGCTGCAAGGACGTGAACTTCCCCGCGTGATCTCCATGCCGCTGCCTTTGGTGACCAGCGAAGACATTGAAGAAGGTGTTCACTACTTCCCCGAATTACCAGTGGACTTCTTCACACCGATCAAGATTCCAGTGTGCGGTGTGGATCTCGAACCAGAAGCCATCCTCGCTGCGGAAATCGAATAAAATAGACTTTACAGGGCTGAGCCGGACCTCTCCGGCTCAGCGTCTTTCAGGAGTCCGACATGATCCAATCGGCCAGCGCCAAGCCGCCTGTTTTAGAGGCGCATCTTGTTAATAAACGTTTTGGCAACACCATCGCGCTTAATAATGCCACTTTCGTTTGTCAGCCCGGCAGCATTCATGCCCTGTTGGGCGAAAACGGAGCCGGAAAAAGTACGCTGATCAAAATTATTGCCGGTGTGGTCACACCGGATTCAGGCACAATCAAAATTGAAGGCAGCATCTCGGATATTAAATCGCCCATGCAGGCTGCCCGGCATGGTATTCTGCCCGTATTTCAGGAATTATCGTTATTGCCCGATCTCACCATTGCTGAGAATATCTTTATTTCCAACCCGCCCAAAAATCGCTTTGGCATCATCCACCGGGGGCGCTTAAAACAGGCCACCGAAGCCCTGTGCGCCGAACTCGGTTTCGAACACCTGAACCCTAACGCACTGGTAAACGAGATCCCGCTGGCACAGCGCCAGCTTATCGAAATTGCCAAAGCGTTTTCGCACAATCCCAGGCTGCTGATTCTGGACGAAGGCACCTCTGCCCTGGCCGTTCAGGATGTCAGGGTTGTCTTCGATGTCATCCGCCGGATGCGTGATCAGGGGCGCTCCGTGATCTTCATCTCACATCGCATGAGTGAAGTGGAAGAAATTGCGGATACGCTGACGATCTTCCGCGATGGAGAAGATGTCGGTTCCTTCCCTATGGGAGCCGTCAGTCATGAGGAAATGGTGCAGTTAATGATTGGCCGGAAACTGGAACAGGTCTTTCCGGTCAAGCCTGTGCTGGCGCAAACAAGTTCGCCCATACTGGAAGTCGAGCATTTATTCTGGGAACCGACGCTGCACAGCATCAACCTGCAAGTGGGCAAAGGTGAAATTGTCGGCCTGGGCGGGTTAGATGGTCAGGGGCAGGCTGAATTATTGTTTGCCCTGTTCGGCGTGCTGCGGGGTGTCCAGGGTAGTGTCAGGATTGATGGGCAAGCAGTCAAAATCACCAGCCCATCGGCGGCAATCAGCAAACAAAATCGCATGGCGCTCATCCCTGAAGATCGCAAAACGCAGGGGCTTATTTTGCCCATGTCGGTAGGTGATAATGCTGTGTTATCGGTGATTGACCGGCTTTTAAATTCATTCGGCCTGGTAGATAACCAGAAAGAACGCAGCACAATTCAGCAGATTATTGAACGAATGCAGGTCAAAGTTGATTCTCCACGGGCGCCCGTGCGCAGTCTGAGCGGCGGCAATCAACAGAAAGTCGTCATCGGCAAATGGCTGCTTACTGAGGCCAAAATTTATCTGCTGCATGATCCTACGCGGGGCATTGATGTGGGCACGAAGCAGGAAATTTACCAACTGATTCGAAAATTGGCGGACAACGGTGCAGGGATTCTGTTCTTCTCTACGGAACTCAGTGAGCTGGTCGGCATGTGTGATCGTGTGCTGGTACTCTATGAAGGGCGTATCTTCCGCGAACTTACTGGCGATGACATCAGCGAAGAGAATATCGTTTCTGCTGCCCTCGGTCTAAAGCCGTCTACTGACCTTACAAAAATATACGAGTCCTGAATAATGTCCACGATGGTAACAAACCAGATCGTGCCAGGCTTCTGGCGCTTTGTACTCAGACATTTCCGGGTGGGGATCGCATTCCTCATCCTCTTTACGCTGCTGAGCATCACCATATCGCTGAATGAGCGTTTTTTTACCCCAGCAGTCATCACCTCCACTGCAAACCAGAGCATGACACTGGTATTTGCCGGGATGGCGCAAACCACGGTGGTGATTACGGGCGGGATCGACCTGTCGGTAGGCCCGATCATCAGCATGAGCAATTCGCTGGCATCAGCTATCTTCTCTGATACCGGTGACACACTCAATATCATCGGGGTAATCGTCATTGTGCTGGCGGTGGCTGCGGTGGCCGGGCTTATCAACGGCCTGATCGTCGTCTACGGGCGGCTGCAACCGATCATCGTAACACTGGCGACTGCCTCCATCTACAGCGGGATCGCGCTATTTCTGCGACCACAGCCCGGCGGCTATGTACCCATTGTCTACAGCAACATACTGACACGGCGTGTTGGACAACTGCTTCCAGAGGATCTATTTGGCGAGCAACCAACAGGCATGGCAGCGTTTTTTGAATCGCTGTTTGACTTCATCCCCGCTTCAGTTATTTTGTTGATTATCGTGCTGGTGGTCATCTGGCTTCCCTTCCGGCGATCACAGTTGGGGATGTGGGTCTATGCCGTAGGCAGTCACGAAGGCGCAGCCTACATGAGCGGGGTTAACGTCAAACTGGCGAAAATTTCCGCTTATGCCCTCGGCGGCCTATTTGCGGGAATAGCAGGTTTATTCCTCACGGCACAGACGCGCTCTGGCGATGCCAGTACGGGGACAGTGTTCACACTTCAATCGATTGCCATTGTCGTACTCGGCGGCACATCGCTGTTTGGTGGCTCAGGCGGGGTGGCAGGCACGATTGCTGGGGCGATCGCGCTGCGCTTGATCCCGACCATTTTATTCTTCGCGCGGGTTAATCCGCTGCAACAACCCCTGTGGGAAGGCGCGGTCATTCTGCTGGCGGTAGCGGCAGGCGCAAGCCGAATTTTTACCGTGCGCAGCCGTCTGGATACGATGCGCTAGTCGCGCAGCGAAAAGGAACACGTATGGCAACTATACAAAAACCCACCCTGCGAAGCCGATTTGCAAATATGGATCGTGAGAACCGCAGTGTGGTGATCTCTTACAGCATGATTTTCCTG
>JBGSXK010000054.1:0-10418 GCA_041751455.1 Anaerolineae bacterium | reverse complement strand
CTGCCTTTGTTTGAGGAGTCTATAGCACCATGTCCAAAAATCGTTTAAGTTTCTTTTTAATCTTTCTGCTCATCCTTGCGCTGGTCGTGCCTTTGAGCGCCCAGGATGCAATGGGCGAACCTTCGGTAGAAGTGAGTGATCAGGTATCGTTGGATGGCACCGTGACCATTACCAGCGCCTACAGCGATGGCCCCGGCTTCGTGGTCATCCACATTGATAACGGCAGCGGTGCACCCGGCCCGGTCATCGGCTATGCGGCGCTCAACCCTGGCTGGAATTACAATATCCCAATTTCAATTGACACCTCGGCAGTCACCCCAATGATATTCGCCATGCTCCACACAGATACAGGCGAAGTTGGGGTTTATGAGTTTGGCACTGTCGAAGGCGCGGATGGCCCGGTACGCGACGGGGCAGGCAGTGTCATTACCCCCGGCTTTAATGTCGATGTGATTGCTGCCAGTGACCAACTGCTGGAAGGCAGCACAGTGACCATCGACAGCGTCGTTGCCCAGGCTGATGGCTGGCTGGTCATCCATTCCGACAATGACGGCGCACCCGGCCCGGTGCTTGGCCAGACACAGGTCAGCGCAGGCGTGAACCAGGGAGTCGCGGTTGAACTTTCCAACGACGTTACCTCTGTGCTGTGGCCGATGCTGCATGTCGATACAGGCGAAATTGGCGTTTACGAGTTTGGCACTGTGCAGGGCGCAGATGGCCCAGTGCGCGTCAACGGCGTGGTAGCAGTGACACCTCTGTGGACTGTCCCGCATATGCGCGTGGCTGACCAGGTGGTGACACCGGGTGATAACATGGACATGGAAGGCACACCCTCTGTCGTGGCTCACTCAGTGCTGGCCGAAGTCGATGGCTGGCTGGTCATTCATTCCGACAATGACGGCGCACCCGGCCCGGTATTGGGTCAGACACAGGTCAGTGCTGGCCTGAACCAGGATGTCGTGGTCGAGCTTTCCGGTGATATCACCCCGGTACTGTGGCCGATGCTGCATGTCGATACAGGCGAGGTAGGAGTCTATGAGTTCGGCACAGTAGAGGGTGCAGATGGCCCGGTGCGCGTCAACGAGCAGGTCGTGACCTTCCCGATCAACGCCGCTCCGTCGATTGACTTTAACGCCACACTGGACGGCAGCACCTTAACGATCCCCTCGGCGGTGATTGATGCCCCCGGTTGGATGGCCATCCACAGCAACGCAGACGGTCGCCCCGGCCCGGTCATCGGCAACGCCCCGCTGCGCCCCGGCCTGAACAGCAATATCACCATCTCGTTGAGCGAGGAACCCGGCCCGCTGGTCTTCCCCATGCTGCACTACGACACAGGGGAAGCGGGTGTCTATGAGTTCGGCACCGTCGAAGGCGCAGATGGCCCGGTACGGGTCGGTGAATCGGTAGTAGTTGGCCCGGCGAACCTGGGTGGCGAGGAAGCCTCTGCCCCGGCTGATACCAGCAGCAGCGCCAGCGGAGCCTGCGCGGTCAGCGCTGCGCAGAACGTCAACCTGCGCACAGGCCCCAATACCACCTTTGCCGCTGCTGGCACACTGACAGCCGGTCAGTCTGCGGATGTTGCCGGGCAGGCACAGGGCAGCGACGGCTATAGCTGGTGGAATCTG
Organism: Anaerolineae bacterium; assembly: GCA_041751455.1. Taxonomy (GTDB): domain Bacteria; phylum Chloroflexota; class Anaerolineae; order Aggregatilineales; family Phototrophicaceae; genus JAIOHN01. Next base: position 8,790 of record JBGSXK010000054.1, on the reverse strand, counting down.
GCTGATGGCACGTGGGTCCGTTCCGATATCGTGACGACCAGCGGCGACTGTGGCAGCGTGCCCAGTGTAGCCGCGCCGGAAGCCCCGGCAGCCCCGGCTGATCCCACCGCGACAGAAGAAGCAAGCAGCTAGTTTCTACGATTCTCAGCATGACTCACGCAGGGGCGACATATGTGTCGCCCCTGTTGATTCATCAGAAAGTTGCCCTGGCGTAGGTTATCCGTCAGGAAAACGCTTCGCAGCGGCAGGCGCACGTTGAGAACGCTTTTTGCCTTGTGCTACATTGTTCTTTAGGATCTCCAAGTGAGGAGGAAAGAGGACATGCACAAAATTCTGATAACGATCATACTCGCTCTTATATTGCTGGCCAGCTTCACTGTGCAGGCGCAGGATACCCGCACCTTCGAGCCGCTGGATCGTGCGCTGGCTTACCAGTTCGATTACCCCATCGCCACCCACAGCGTCCGTACATCCAACCTGACCGAACCACTGGATACCCAGGTGATTTTCGGTGGGCTGATCGCGGTTGAACCCAATGATTCGTACCTGTATGCCAATGGCGCACAGCCCACCTATTTCACACGTATGCGACTGCTGGCCGGGTACAATACTGAACTGGTGGCAGAGGATGCCGATCTGACTCAGTTTCTCGGCACATCGCCGCTGCTGGATTATGATCCGGTGGATGCCACTATGGAAACGATCATGCTGGGCGGTCAGCCCGCCGTGCGCGCGTCGGGCATCCCGCTGATACCTGGCGCGGGCATCACGGAAATCATCGCCGCATATGACGGCCTGCTGTACCAGATCATCATTGAACCAGTGCCGCTGCAAATGGGCTTTGACCCGTCCGACGAAATCGCACTCGACCCGGTGTATGAGGACATCCTGGAGTCATGGGTGTTTTTGGGGTAGCCCGCAATGTAATTCGTGTAATCACCGCAGGGGCGAGACAGTACGCCCCTGCACAGACCACCCCAGACCAATTTGTTTGACAACCTCCTGCGCTGCGCAGCATGATTGCGATATTCCGTTTTATCGTAAACCAGGGTAGAGGGCTTATGTACTTCCCGCGCAAACGCCTGTTCTGGGCGGTTTCCTTCGGCCACATGACTAATGACACGTTTATGAGTATGCAGGCAGTCGTACTGGCGTTCATCAGCGTCAACGTACTGCCCATGAGTACGGTACAGATTGGCCTGATTCTGGGCATCACCGCGCTGCTGGGCGCGCTCAGCCAACCCCTGTTTGGCCTGCTGGCCGATAAAGGCGGAGGGCGCTGGCTGGGAGCGGGCGGTGTAGGCTGGACAGTGGTGTTTATGCTGCTGGCGCTGCTGGCGGCGGAGGGAGGCAGTTACTGGTTGATGGTGCTGGCTTTTATCCTTCCAGCGTTGGGCAGCGGCGCGTTTCATCCGGTGGGCACGATGTACGCCGCCGATAGTGATCGCCGCCGCGCGGCCAGCAACCTCTCCTATTTTTTCCTCATGGGGCAGTTGGGGCTGGCGCTTGGCCCGGCACTGTCGGGCTTACTGCTCAACCGGGCAGCCACGAATAACGCCTTTTTCACACAGGCGCTCGGCCCGTTGCTGGAGGGTCGCCTGATGGAACAGGGCACGGTGTCGCCCATCCTCATCCTGGGCATTTTCGCGCTGCCTGCTGTGCTGCTGATGGCACTGAACATCCCCAACCGCACGGCCTACCGCCAGAAAAAATCCACCGAGGATGCACAAAGCCCGGTTGAAGCCAGAGTCAGCATCCCGGTGATGGCTTTTCTTATCCTCATCAGCATGGTGACACTGCGCAGCCTGGCACAACCCGGCTCGGTCAATTTTATCCCGGTACTGTTCCAGGCGAAGGGCTGGTCGCCCGCCGAGTACGGCCTTATCACCAGCTCGTTCTGGCTGGCTTCGGGCATCGCGGGGGTGGTGATCGGCAATATGGCAGACCACTATGATCGCCGCCGCGTCATTGCGATCAGTCTGGTGCTGTCTGCCCCGGCCTTTTTCTTCCTGCCGCTGGTGAATGGTGCGCTGGCCTTCGCGCTGGCGATTCTCGCCGGGGGTCTCAGCGGTGGCTCGCACAGTATTATCGTGGTCATGGCGCAGAGCCTCTTGCCCGGTGCCAAAGCCTTCGCATCCGGCATGATCCTCGGCCTGATCTTTGGCATGGGGGCGGTGGGTAACTTCCTGATCGGCTGGCTGTCCGAAGTCATGGGTTTAGATAACGCTTTCCATATTGTAGCAGTGGCGATTGTGGTAGCCAGCGGGCTGGCACTGCTGCTGCCCAGTGAGCAACCGCGGCCACAGCCTGCCCTGCCTGCTCGCCCGGCAGGGGATGCCCTGGCCGCTGATGTACAACCCTCGTAAACATATTGATTGAGGCGTTCAGGCAACTAATAACATTGATTTTCCGTATAATAATTGGGTATAGTAGCATGTAAAGAGCGGATTAAATCGCCCATTGCACTTGAGTTCAGGAGTATTATTGATGTCCCATTACAACCCGATGACGCAGGCCCCCGCGCTTGCTACCCCGCGTGTAGAAATTCAGCCTTTGATGAAGCAGGTCTATATGTGGATGACCCTCGGCCTGCTGTTGACTACCGGGGTCGCGGCGGTCACAGCTTCTGTCGAAGCCATTCGCAATCTGGCGCTCAACCCGATTATCCTGATCGGCGCGATTATCGCCCAGCTAGGACTGGTGTTCGCGCTCAGCCTGGGCATTCGGCGTTTCTCTGCGCGCACTGCCACCGTCATGTTTTTCCTCTATGCCGGGACGATGGGCTTTACGCTCTCAATTATCCTGCTGTCCTACACAGGCGCATCCATCGCGCTGGCGCTGGGTGTAACGGCTGTGCTTTTCGGCACCATGACCATGATTGGCCTCACCACCCAGATGGATCTCACACGCTTCAGCACGATCCTGCTGGGCGGGCTGATCGCGCTCATCGCCGGGTCGCTGGTCAATATGTTCCTGCAAAGTGAAGCGCTGTACTGGATCATTACCTACGCTGGGGTCATTATCTTCACCGGGCTGATCGCCTATGACACGCAGAAGATCAAGCAAATGGCTGCTGACCCGACCATCCAGGCGGAAGGCGGAGAGCTGGTGCAGAAGGTCGCCATCATGGGTGCGCTTTCGCTGTACCTGGATGTCATTAACCTGTTCCTGTTCCTGCTGCGCATCCTCGGCAGCCGCGATTAAACCTCTGCTTTAACCTAATAACACAGGGACGCGAGATACTCGCGTCCCTGTAGCTGGCAAACCCTGCTTCAGATCAACTGCTATGATGCATATTCTCCGCTGCTGTAGACATGCACCGCCGGGCCATAGCTTTCGACATTGGGCGAGTTGAGGGTTTCGTATTCCTCCGCCACCCAGCGATAAAGCCAGTGCGCGTCGGTGATGGACATATTCACACAGCCGTGGCTGCGGCGGTAGCCCAGGCCATCGTGCCAGTACGCACCGTGCAGCGCCCGGCCTTCATCAAAATACATCGTCCACGGCACTTCTTCCAGCATATAAAAATCATCACCGGGCGTGCCCCATGACATTTGTTCACGGGTCTTGCGGTAGTAGATGTTGAATGTGCCTTCATAGGTAGGCCAGCGCGGCAGCCCTGTCGAGATTAAAGTGGTGAATAATGGGCGGTCATCTTCATAGACAACAAGCACCTGCTCATAGAGATCAATACCGATCCAGCGCTCGGTCTCCACTTCTTCCGGGCGTTCGATGGGCAGGAATTTGGCTACGCCGCGCTGCTCCACCCACATCTCCGGCCCCACCTGATACCAGCGCCAGCCGTCCACTTCCTCGGTCGCGTAGATATGCACCAGCGTGTAGCGATAAAGCAGGTCACGGCTTTCCAGCGCCGGACCGCCGGGGTACATGCTGGGATAGGCGTTAATGAGCATCCAGGCAATAGGATATTCCAGCGGGGTTTCCGGCAGGAATACACCCGTGAACTGTGACACGACATAATTACTGTTCCTCAGCGCATCGCTGCGTACCCATTCGCCGGGGTTGATCTCTGTCCAGCCATCCTGTTGATTGATCGTCGTCAGGAAGTTGAAACCCGCATCCAGGTTACGGATCACAGCCCCATTGGGCGCATCATGGATGGCCAGCTCGCCGTCCACCCGCATGTAATTACGATCATGCAGCAGTTTGGTGTCTACGTAAAGCTGTTCAAAGTCGGGCGTTTCATAGGCCAGAATCTCGGCTTCGCTCAGGCCATAAACGGCACCTGCATCAGCCACTTCCTGGCCGTCCTGCGCGGCCGCAGCGACCCCCGTCAGCATAAATACCAGTATCAATAATCCCTGTAAAAGACGATATGACCGCATAACGCAGGCTCCGCTTCACTAAAAAATAAACATGATGCCTATACCCTACCATTAAACGGCGGCGTTGTTCAACGTCCTATGCCCTACGCAAACCCGCCGTTGAGTGTTCTAACGCCTGACTGGCAGCGGATTCAGAAGCACATGAGAATATTGTTAAAATCAGGAGAAAAATGCTAGCCAGCCTGCGAATGGACTTATAGTGGCGCTATTGTTCACGCATGTCCATTGAAGACCAATCAGTTTGACGCATGTTAAGGCATATAGTTAAATAGGGTTCTGTCTCAGGCTGCCGCCGGGCAGCTTGTTTTTGCCAGCCTTTAAACCAGCCCGCACAACAGCTTAGCTTAAAGGAGGTGTCTTACGAGCGACGATCATCGAGGCAGGCGTGCTGAGTCGCAGTCTGCTGTCCTCTCCGCCCCGTTACGAATGCTGAACCTCAAGGACAAAATTATATTATGACTGCCGCGAAAAGCCCGATGAAAATTCCCATTGGACAATACCGGGACTTGCTGTTTAAGTACCTCAGGTTCCAAAGGCCTCGCGTCATTTTACTGGCAGTGCTGCTGTTGAGCAGCATTGGTCTGCAACTGGTAAGCCCACAGATCGTCCGCTTTTTCATTGATAGTGTGGCCGCGGGCACCGACCAGCAAACCCTGATCATCGTTGGAGTGCTGTTCATCGTGCTGGCGCTCATCCAGCAGGCGATTGCTGTGAGTGCAGTCTATGTGGGCGAGAATGTCGGCTGGCGCGCAACGAATATGCTGCGCTCAGACCTCGCTATGCACTGTCTGCGGCTGGATATGACCTTCCATCATGTGCGCACCCCCGGCGAGATGATCGAGCGGGTGGACAGCGACGTGACCCAGATCGCCAATTTTTTCTCGCAGTTCGTGATTATGGTAATGGGCAACATCCTGCTGCTGATCGGCGTGATCGTGCTGCTGTTCTTCGCCAGCCCAATTGTGGGTATCGGCATGGGCATCTTCGCGCTGGTAACATTGTGGGCACTTAATAAAGCTCGCAATGTGGCCGTACCTGCCTGGGCACAGGCGCGCGAGGCCAGCGCACGCTTCTACGGCTTCATGGAAGAGCAGCTTGCTGGCACAGAGGACATACGCAGCAGCGGCGCAGTGCCCTACTCAATGCGCAAATTTTATGAACTCACGCGCACCCGGCTGTACAGTGAGCGCCGCGCGGGTTACATGAACATGCTGATCTTCTGCATTATCGTCACGTGTGTGACCTTCGGCACGGCACTCTCGCTGGTAATGGGTTATTTCCTGTACACTGGTGGCACGATCACGATTGGTACGGTGCTGCTGTTTGTCACCTATACCAATATGCTGTTCAAACCTATGCGCGAAATTACCATGCAAATTCAGGAATTGCAGAAGGCGGGTGCGGGCATCGGGCGCGTAAATGAATTACTCGCCATCCAGACCAAAATCCCCGAAGGCGAAGGCCAGCCCTTCCCGGATGGCGCGCTGTCCGTCGAATTTGATCATGTCGGCTTTGCCTATTACGAAAACGAACCGATCTTGCAGGATTTCTCCTTTCATCTGGAACCAGGCAAGGTACTGGGTTTATTAGGCCGCACAGGCAGCGGTAAAACCACGATTACCCGGCTGCTGTTTCGCCTGTACGACCCCACTTCTGGGGTCATCCGTCTCGGCGGGACAGATATTACAAAGGCGTATCTGGAAGATTTGCGGCAGCATGTGGGCATTGTCACCCAGGATGTGCAGTTGTTCCGCGCAACAGTGCGCGACAACCTTACTTTTTTTGACCGCAGCATCCCGGATGAACGTATTTTAGAGGCGATTGATGACCTGGGGCTGACTGATTGGGTCAATTCGCTGCCAAAAGGGCTGGATAGCGAAATGCGCTCTGGCGGTAGCGGCTTATCCGCAGGTGAGGCCCAGCTTCTGGCGTTTACGCGCGTGTTCCTCAAGAACCCTGGCCTGGTGATTCTGGACGAGGCTTCATCACGACTGGACCCGCTCACCGAACAGCGTATTGAGCGCGCCATCGACAAGCTGCTGCACAACCGTACAGCCATTATTGTGGCGCACCGGCTGGCAACTGTGCAGCGGGCCGACGAGATCATGATTGTCGAGAAAGGCCGCATCCGCGAACACAACCGCCGCGACGCGCTGGTGAAAGACCCGGACTCACATTTTTACCACCTGCTGCAAGTCGGGCTTGAGGAGGCGCTGGCATGACCGCTGCTACCGTAAATTCTACCCCTTCTCCCCAGAAAATTACGGATTTACGCTTTATCTGGCGTCTGATCCGTTCTGAACCCTGGCTGGCAGTGGGCGCGGCGGGCATGATGACACTGGTTCAGCTTGCCATGCAGCTCACCCCGTTAATTACACGTGAATTCTTTAACCTGCTGGCAGAGGGCGAACAGGCACTCTACAGTATATGGACACTGGTGGCCTTCCTTGTGGCATCAGGTATGGCCGAGGCAGTGCTGCGTTTCGGCCTGGTCTATTCGCGTGTGTCGTTCCACTTCATGGTTTCTGCCCTCATGCGCCGCAATGTCTTCCAGCATATTCTGGCACAACCGGGCGCGCGCCCCATGCCTACCTCCCCCGGCGAGGCCATCAGCCGCTTCGCGGGCGACCTGGACGAATTCGCGTTGTTCTTCCAGTGGAGCGAGATGCTGGTCGCGTTGGTGTTCGGCGGGTTCATCGCTGTGCTGATTATGCTGAGCATCAACAGCACGATCACCATCGTGGCCTTTGCGCCGCTGGTGCTGGTGGCACTCATCGCCAACCGCACGATGACCTGGGCACAGAAATACCGCGAAGAACGACGACGCACGGCAGCACGTGTCATCGGCTTTGTGGCGGAAATCTTCGGCGCAGTACAGACAGTAAAGGTAGCGACAGCCGAGAAAACCGTGATCGGCCAGTTTGACCACCTGAACGAATCCCGGCGGCAGGCAGCGCTCAAAGACCGTGTGTTTGAGGAAATGCTGAGTTCGATCTTCTTCAACGCCGTCAATGTGGGCACAGGTGTGATTCTGATCCTGGCAGTCGGTTATATGGCTGATGGTTCATTTACAGTGGGCGACTTCTCACTGTTCATCTTCTATCTGGAACGTATCACCCAGCTTATGCGTGTCTTTGGCATGACACTCTCCAAATACAAGCAGGTGGGCGTGTCGATTGAGCGCGTGGATTATATGCTGGGCGGTAAAGCACCCACCGAGAAAATCGTAGAGCATGGAACGCTTTACACTCGTGGCGAGCTGCCCGCAGTGCAGTACGACATTAAATGCGAGAATGACCATCTGGAAACCCTGGAAATCATCGGGCTGACGCACATCCACCCGGACTCAGGGCGCGGCATCAGGGATATTCATTTACGCATCAAACGCGGCGAATTCGTGGTCGTTACGGGACGCATCGGCAGCGGGAAAACCACTCTGCTGCGCACGTTGCAGGGCTTGCTGCCGCCGGACAGCGGAAAAATCCTGTGGAACGGGCGTGAAATTGACGATCTCGCAGCATGGTTTGTGGCACCGCGCTCGGCTTATACCCCCCAGGTACCGCGTCTGTTCAGCGATGCTCTGAAGGATAATATCCTGATGGGGCTGCCGGAAGACGAGGGCAAAGTCAACGATGCGATCTCGCTGGCAGTGATGGAGCGCGACCTGAAAGAACTCGATCACGGGCTGGATACTATGGTGGGGCCGCGCGGCGTGCGGCTGTCTGGCGGGCAGATTCAGCGCAGCGCAGCGGCCCGTATGTTTGTCCGCCAGCCGGAACTGCTGATCTTTGATGATCTTTCCAGCGCGCTGGACGTGGAAACCGAACAGACTATGTGGCGGCGCGTCTTTGCCCGCCAGGGGACGACCTGTCTGGCAGTCTCACACCGGCGGGCGGCCCTGCGGCGAGCAGATCATATCCTGGTATTGAAAGATGGACACATCGAGGCCGAGGGTAAGCTGGAAGACCTGCTGGAACACAGTGAGGAATTCCAGCGCCTGTGGGCAGGTGATGTGGGCGAGCCTCTGTAAAATTGCAGGTGTGAAGCCAGCAGCCCGCACCCAATCTTAGCGGACTGCTGGCGTGTGTGGTTCAATAGTGTGTGTCGCATTTGAGCGTCTCATACAAAGGGAAAATCCATGTCACTCTCACTTGGCAATCTCTCCAAACTATTGTTAATTTTTTTGCCGATTGCGCTGATCGCAGAGTTTGTGCTTCATGCCGACCCGGTGATGATCTTCGTCTTTGCTGCGCTGGCAGTCATCCCGCTGGCTGGGCTGGTGGGCGAAGGCACCGAGGAACTTGCACTCCATACCGGGCCAAAGCTGGGCGGGCTGCTCAATGCCACGCTGGGTAATGCTGCCGAACTCATCATTACGATTATCGCGATCCGTGAAGGGCTGCTGGAACTGGTAAAAGCATCCATCATTGGCTCGGTCATTGGC
>JBGSXK010000053.1:0-6557 GCA_041751455.1 Anaerolineae bacterium | reverse complement strand
CAAGTCCCACCACATGATGCGCTCGGCCTCTTCATTGGCAACGAAGGGTACGATAGTGTCTAGCTCACAGGCATAGAGCGTTCCGAATTCCAGACGATCATCTGGCTCAAGCTGGCATTTGATGAGGCCAACACAGCGCAGTGATGGGGCAACCTGCCCGGTTTCTTCCGTCAGTTCACGCGCGGCGGCCTGCTGTGGTGTCTCGCCGGGGTCAATGCCCCCGCCGGGCAGATCCCACCACTGCCGCCAGTGATTGAACATGAACAGGAATTTGCCCTCGTGACGGGCGGCCACCAGAGCGAAAGTCATGGGGATGTGTTGTTCCTCCTGCACGATCTGCACATCCGCGCCGGGCGTGAAGGCCAGAAGAAGATCACCTTTGCGGGTCGCTGCCAGCGGCATAGCTTACAGTACTCCTACGATAGCGTAATCCGTATTTTAACGCACCACTACCCGGCTGCCATCTGGGGTTTTATCCACCACGATATGCACCGGGAATGAATCGCGCAGCTCATCGATATGAGTAATGACCAGAATCATGTCAAAATCTTCCTGAATGGCAGTGATGGCCTCGACCAGACGATCACGCCCATCGGCATCCTGCGTTCCAAATCCCTCGTCAATGAACAGGGTGCGCAAATGCGCGCCAGCGCGCCGGGCTAAAAGCTGCGACAGCGCCACACGAATAGCGAAATCTATACGAAATGCCTCGCCGCCGCTGTAAAGCTCGTAACTGCGTGTGCCCAGTTCATCGGCAATCTCGATGTCCAGTGTTTCCGCCATACCTCCCGTAATCTTTTCGCGCTGCGTGGTAAAACGCAGGTTCATGCGCCCGCTGGTCATGCGGCTGAGCAGCACGTTGGCTGCGCTTTCCAGTTCGGGGATGGCGGTTTCGATCATCATGGCCGGAATACCATTTTTACCAAAGGCCAGGCGCAGTTCTTCGTAAAGTGCATGGTCATAACGCTTTTGCTCGGCGCGGAGGGCGATTTCAGCCTTACGCAGGCGTAGTTTTTCCAGTGCGTCCAGTTCCTGGCGGGCATTGACCAACCGATGATAGGCGCTGTCGGCAGCAGTGCGCAGGGTTGTGACCTCCTCGCTGCGCGCAGTGTATTCCTCGACCTGAATTTGCAGGCGTGCTATCTCCTCTTGCAGATTCGTGATCGCCTGCTGGTCTTCGGCCATGCCTTTCTCAAGTCGTTCCAGCCGCAGCAGGCCCTCCTGCAAAAGAGTCTGAGTATTGGGTAGTTCTTTCGCGGCAGTATCCAGCTCGTAATAGCGCCGCTCGTATTCGCGGTAGGTCTCCAACTGCTGACGCGCGGCATCATGTGAGTCGCGGTCATAGCCGATTTCCGCACGGCGGGCTTCCAGCTTTTGCAATTGCGCACGGGTGACATGGCCGTAATCGTCTTTCGCCATCAGGTCACGCACCTGCTGCAAGCCGGATTGTTCAGCCTTAAGCTGGCGGGCGGCTTCCTGTGCCTGATCGACCTGGGCTTGCAGCGCGCCTAACCGTTCCATAAGCGGCTGTAAACGCTTGAGTTCGACTTCGGTCTCATTGACCTGCTGCTTTCCTGCTCTGACCTCTTCGACCACCGTTTCGATGCGCTTTTTGTTGGCGCGGTAGGTGTCGCCGCGCTGAGTGCCTTCCAGTGTCAACTGTTCCAGCAGTTCCGCGCGGTGTGCTGCGTCCAGCGGCTGGCCGCACAGCGGACAGATAGCCTCCTCGGTGCTTTGCAGGCGGTCAAGCCGATCTTTGAGGTTTAGCATCTCGCTGTGCAGGGCGCGGTTGGTGGCTTCCAGTTCGGCGCGCTCCTCGCCAAGCTGGCCAGTCTGTACACGCAGCACTTCCCGCGCCTGCTCCAGTGCTTGCAGTTCCTGTACCTCGGCCTGTACCTGCTCGATGCCGGTATCTCCCCCCCGCTGAAGCGTCTGTTCCAGCCGTTTGATCCGTTCTTCGTAACGGCCACACTCGTTTTCCAGTTCGGCTCTTTCTGCTTGCAGGGTCATTTCCAGCTCGTGCTGCTGTTTGTCGAACTCGCCCAGCTCGCGCAGTTTATCTGCCAGGGCATGATCCGCCGCGCGTGCCGTGTGCAGCGCCGCGTAGCCATGTTCGATCTCCTCGCGCGCGACCAGTACCGCTGCATAGATGGCAGCGCGTTCCTGATGATAACCAATCGTCCTTTGCACATCGTTGGCCTCATGCTGGTGTTCGGCCAGCCGACGGTTGACCTCGTTCAGCCGCTCACGCGCATCCAGCATTTCTTTAGGTGCGTGTTCATATTCTTTGAGGCGTGTCTCAGCCGCTTGCAGGATATGCCGGGCTTCAGCCTCGGCGCGTTCAGCCTCCACCAACGCCACCTGCAAGCCGGCTTCACGTGCCAGTTCGCCCTCGATCTCCTGAAGTCGCAGTTCAAAGACTTTGACCTCACTCTCAATGGCCTTCAACTGCTCCTTCACGGCGGCTTCGTACTGCTCCCACTGTGCCAGACCGAGGATGTCCGACAGGATTTGTTTACGTTCACGAGGGGTTTTGGTGGTAAAGGCATCGGCCTTGCCCTGCTGCAAAAAGGCCGAATTGCAGAAGGTATCATAATCCAGCCGCAGCAGGCTGTCGATGCGCGCCTGGGTTGCGCGGACATTAGGTTCGCTGATGAGGTTGAACTGGGTTTCACTATCCTGTACCAGCAGGTCGAGCGTCCCACCGCCGCGCTGGCGACGGGTGCGCCGCCGGATGACGCGGTATAACTGGCCTTCCTGCTCAAAATCTAACTGCACATACATATCCTGCTGGCCCAGGTGCACCAGGTCCTCATCCCGCTTGGCACGCGCCTTGCCCCACAGCGCCCAGGTGATCGCATCCAGCAGCGACGATTTACCGGCACCATTCGCACCTGTTAAACAGGCGAGATGCACGCCCTCGAAACGAATGGGGTCGGGGGTGCGGTAGGGCAGGAAGTTCTTGATTTCGAGACGAATTGGCAGCATGGCAGTAATCTCAGGTGTCAGGAAAAGCTAATAGAGCCAGAATTGCTATCTGATCACTAACCGTTTCATAGAACATCTGTAGTCTAACGGGTTGTGGGGGGTGTGTCCAGAGAGGATGCTGCTGCCAGAGAATTGCAGACAAATTTCAGAAATGCTTTACGCCGCACAAGGGCACTCCGGCCTTAGAGTGAAATCAAACAGGCAGCAGCTTTTTGCTGCCCCGACACCCGAACGCTATTATGCTGGAGATCAATGTGAGCCAGAGTGTCCTCACCCAACAACTGCAAAGCCCCGACCCAAAACAACGCTTCCAGGCTGTAAAACTGGCCGCCCGTAATCGCGATTCGTCCCTGCTGAGCCTGCTGAGGGAACTGGCAGGTGGTGACCCTGACGAGCAGGTGCGCGCCGTGGCCCACAAAGCAGTGGCCTACCTGCAAAATGGCGAAACTGCCCTGCCAGAACCACAGGCACCCGTCGCGAAGCCGAAAGCGCGCTCGACAGCCACGGTCAACAGCACCTTTACCAAAAGCCTGGTGGATGCAGCCCTCAGCTACCAGACCAGCGGACAGCGCAATAAGGCGCTGAAATCCCTGGGCAAAGCGCTGCAAGCTGACCCTTCGCTGGAAACAGATGCTTATTATGTGAGTGTGCTGCATGATATTAGCAAGCTGGAAGGCGAGGAAGCACTGGCGCTGGTGCGCAGTAAAGACCAGATCAAAACAATTGCCGTGAGCGAGAAGCACATGGCGAAGCAGAAACGTCGGGGCGCGCATCTCGAAGATGTGCAGAAAAGTACCTGGATCAGCGCCGGAATGGATTTGCTGATTATGACGCTGATTATGGTGGTGGGCACGGTGCTGCTGGTGCTGGTGACGAGCCAGAGCGCATCCGGGGTTCTGACAGGTTATGACGCAGCGTGGGTTTCATACAACGAAGCCTTTGCGCAGGGGGTGAAAGGTATTAAGCCGCCTGCAGAACTCACCTTTGAGCTGCGCCAACTGGCACGCACTTATAGTGTGCTGAGCATAAACGACGGGCTGCTGCTGGGGTTGATCGTGGGAGTAGGGGCGCTGGTAGAGATGGTGGTGCAGCTCAGTGTAACGCATGTCGCCGCCCGCTTTATCTTCAAAGGCGAGGGAACACTGTCGTATCTGATCTATAAGGTGGTTTCGCTCTATAACACCCGGCTGCCGCTCATTTTCCTGCTGGTTTACCTGGGTGTGGTGCTCACTTTTGGTGACAACAGCATTCTCCCGCTGATTATCTTTGGTGGTGCGGGGCTGGTTTCGCTGGCGCTCAACCTGGGGGTACTTAAGCGGGTGGGCGAGGCTTATGATCTCGGTATCTTCCAGGGCTGCCTGGCGCTGATTATAGGCGGGTTGATCCTGACTGTGGTGACTTTCGCGCTGCAAATGCTGCTGCTTGCCCCCCTCCTGCAACTGCTCCCGCCAGGGATTGTCTAAAAATCAGAGGCACGGGGAGGGTCAAAGACCCTCCCGCACACATGCGTAACTTACCCACCGATGAAGATCGTCGGTGTGGGGCCACCGGGTTCAACCTCGATTGAAAATTCGGGTGTGGGGCCGAAGGGTGTGTCTGTCGGGAAGAATGGCAGCGTGGTTTCAGTCACAAACGGCACCGGCGACACGGGTACAGGTGTATTGGTTGGCAGCGGTGTCGGGGTGACAGTCGGCGTGGGCGTGACATTCTCCACCCGGATGCGTACTGTGCGGTAGACAAAGCCGCCGCCTGCCTCAGCTGTCGAGAAGACCGCCAGCCGCAGGATATAGTTGCCATTGGGGACAATGTTTGTATCAAACTGGCCCAGCACCGCACCTGCGTTGGGCTGCTGCTGGGTGTAGGGCCCGCCGATTAACTGGAAGTTCTGCGTACCGTCCGGCGCGAGTTCAAGCTGGTAGCGCGCGAAATTGGGCGCAGAAACCACCCCGGTAACCTGCATTTCTCCGGTCACAGTCTGCGTATCCGCAGGAGACTGGATGCGTGCGGTGGGCAGTATCGTGTTGACCGTACAGCCGCTTTGTGGCGGCGGGATGATCTGCTCCGGCAGACCCAATGTCTGGCCAACCGTCTGCCCCTGTGGAGAGCGCAGCCAGGGGATGGCAAAGGGATCATTGATGTTGACAAATGTGCCGGGGATGCTGTCCTCCGGGCAGAATTCATTCGTCCGCAGGAAAGTCCAACTGTTGATCGGCACGGTGACAACAAAGCTCTGGTCGGGTGGTGGTGGTGGATGATCCACGATGAAGAGTTCGCCACGCTGCCCACCGGGGCAGGAGCTTCCTGGCTGTGCACCCGTCAGCACACAGATGGTCTGCGGTACCACATTGCCGGGGTTCTCAAAGCCGCGCGGTCTTCCGGCGGCGTTCAAGGCGACACGCATCACCGCATTCCAGATCGACCCTGCCGAGGCGACGCTGTCGGTATTGCGGATTTCGCCATCATCGTGACGGCCCACCCACACTCCTACCACAACATTACGTGAGAAGCCCATTGTCCACAGGTCACGATTGCCGTTGCTGGTGCCAGTCTTGACGGCGGTAAGCCCCGGATATCCTGCCACGTTCAACGTGGGGTTATTGCGCCCAAAAGCTTCCGCGCGTGATTCATCATCGCTGAGGATGTTTTGCAGCAGGAAGTTGGATGTCGCCGGGATACGGCGTTCCGGTGTGGGACGGGCAGACAGTGGCACTGGATTGCCATCGGCATCTGTCACGCTCTCGATAGCATAGAGGGTGGCATAACTGCCACCATTGGCCAGAATGCCATAAGCCTTCATCAGATCGAACAGGCGTACCTCTGTCGCGCCGAGTGCTGAAGGCCGCCCGACAGTGGGAGCTTCGCCCCGGTCATCCTCAATAAAGCGCAGCCCCATACGACGCGAGATATTGATAAAAGCGTTGGGGCCGATGAAGTCAAAGACTTTCACCGCCGGGACATTGAGGCTGTTGGCGAGTGCGCGTCGTACCGAAACTGGCCCACGATACAGCCCGTCAAAGTTGACTGGCTGGTAAGGAGGGTTGGTGTATTGCGCCGGCACATCCCACAGGATGCTGGCGGCGGTCAGGTAATCATCGAAATCCAGCACGCCGTTGCCGTTGCGATCCAACCCTTCTAAAGCCTGGGCATACATGATCGGCTTGATCGCTGAACCGGGCTGGTTCCAGGCAAAGGCGTTGTTGTTCTGCCCGGCGATGTCGGGATCGTTGAAGTCCGGGCTGCCAACCATCGCCCAGATGGCACCTGTCACCGGGTCGGTCACCATGACCGCGCCTGTATTGGCACGGGTGACGGCCAGCGCCTCAATGCGTTCCTGCAAGGCCGTTTCAGCAGCGTTCTGTACATCGGTGCGCAGGGTAGTGCGCACCACGAAGCCACGGCGGTACACCTGGTCAGAGCCAAATTCCTGCTCCAACTGCGCCAGGATAAAATAGACAAAATGGGGATGGTCAAAGTCGAACTCGCGTGGCGCGTAGCGGCGGGTCTGTAACTGCGCGCGCTCCACCAGTGTTTGCCCGACAAAGTTGCCGCTGGCGTTGACAATGGAGGAA
>JBGSXK010000052.1:0-7065 GCA_041751455.1 Anaerolineae bacterium | reverse complement strand
AAAACACACCGATGATGGGACGTAGTTCCGATGCAGGCTTTGTGCTGTTTACCGAGGCGGGTGAGGCCGATGTTGAAGCTGCCGTGCGCGAAGCGCTGCGTCGTATGAAAAACGGCGAACACAGCCTGGCGGTGCATCCCGGCTGTGGCACGAGCCGCCTGACAACAGGCATGTTATCCAGCCTGGTGGCGATTGCTACCCTCAGTGGGGTGAGCCGTCGTGATGCCTTCAATCGCCTGCCTTATATGATGGTACTCATGATGCTGACTGCGCTCTTTTCCGAGCCGCTAGGGCTGGGTTTACAACGCCACTTTACCACTGAGGGCGATCCCGGCGATATGGAAATCCTGAGCATTACCCACCGCCCCGCCACCATGCCTCTTACATTCCAGCCAGTCACGCTGTACACCATTCGCACCGACAGCCATTAAAAAAACTGCTGCCTCTCTACCGCAGCAAAAGCGCGGGGAGTTCCTTCATCAAAGAAGCACATCACGTCCAGACTCTGTCTGGTCTGGACTGATGCTGCGCGGGCTATAAAGATTTCATTTTAAGTTACAAATTTGATGAAATAGTGTGGATTGGCGAGGATGAGGAACTGGTGTATCGTATCAATGTCGTGTCGAGGATGGAGCGCGAAATCGACCATGACCCTAATAACAATCGTGATTATGATATTATCACAGTCGTCCAGGAAGAGAAGCTGAGTATGGGCTTTCTGATTTTAACCAGCCTCTCGATATACGGCTGCCCCTGGCCAGCAGCCTATCGAGCAGAGTTGGTCGGGTATTCTGGCAGATAGGGCGAGTTCTGTAAATCAATATGACCCAACGAGCGACTACATTTTACATTCTGCATGGCACCGACGACCTGCGCATTGAGGAAGAAACCGCTCGCCTGCGCGCGCTGATGGGCAGCGACCCGAATGCCGAAATGAATATTTCGGAATTTGATGGTGAACAGACTTCTGTGCCGGAAATTCTCAACGCCGTGACCTCCTTCCCTTTCCTGGCGGAAAAGCGGTTGGTGATCGTCAAGAATTTAGTGGCGCACATCACCCGCAAGGGTGCAGGCGAGACAGGCAAGCAGGCGGTGGCGCGGCTGGAGGATAACCTGCCGGGACTGCCGGAGTGGGCGCGGCTGGTGATGGTGGAACGTGTCACACTGTCGGATAGCAATCCACTCGTGAAGCTGGCGCGCGCCCACCAGGCTGGCTACGAAAAAGCCTATAATGCACCCAAAGACAGCACGGCCTGGATTCTGAAGCGCGCGAGTGACGCTTATAGTGTGGAGATTGAGCCACGCGCGGCGCAGGCGCTTGCCAGCGTTACGGGTGAGGACCTGCGCCGGGCCGATAACGAGCTGGTCAAGCTGGTCAGCTATGTGGATGGGCAGCGTCCGATCAGCGAGGAGGATGTGGCCACACTGACACCTTATGTGGCGGAGGCTAATATCTTTGCGATGGTGGATGCGATTGCCACCGGCAAAGGCGAGATAGCGCTGACGCTGCTGCACCGCCTGCTGGAAAACGACCCTGGCGATGGAGGCTTTGGGCTGTATGGCATGATCGTCCGCCAGTTCCGGTTACTGTTGCTGGCGAAAGAGCATCTGACGCTCAACAACAGCCGCGCCGGGCTGAGAGAGGCGCTGGGCCTGAAGTCGGAATATCCGGCTAACAAAGCGGCTGACCAATCGCGCGAGTTTTCGCTGGCTCAGCTTGAGGAAATTTACCGCGCCCTACAGGATTACGACCTGCAAATGAAAACCGGACGCATCTCGCCGCAGTTAGCGCTCGACCTGTTTATCGCGGGGGTGGCCCGCTAAGCAACATGCCGAGACAAAGACAGCAAGCTTAGTGCTTATTGATACAAGGTCACAATAACCCAAAACTATGTTATAATTTCCTACACGAGCCACAATGAGAGAAAATCACCTGATGAACGCCCTGGAATTTCCGGCTGCATCACCAGTTGTGCATCCCCACCACCCTGTGAATCCACCGCTTGCGCTCAGCATCCATGACCTGACCGTGATTTATAATGACCTGCCTGCGCTGGAAGGCGCAAGCCTGGAGATTCATCAGGGAGAGCGAGTTGCCATCATCGGGCCAAATGGCGCAGGCAAGTCCACGCTGATCAAGGCCATGATGGGGCTGCTGCAACCGCGCACGGGGAGTGTGCGAGTCCACAGCAGCAACCTGCACTGCCTGGGCTATGTACCGCAGTACGAGGCGGTCAACTGGGATTTCCCGGTGACTGTGCGTGATGTCGTCATGATGGGACAGCTCCGGCGGATTGGCTGGCTGCGCTGGCCAGGGAGGGAGCATCAGCACACCACGGAAGAAGCACTGGCACGGGTAGGACTGACAGAATTTGCCGGGCGGCAGGTGGGGCAGCTTAGCGGCGGACAGCGGCGGCGGGTGTTCATCGCACGGGCACTGGCACAACAGGCAGAAATCCTGATTCTGGATGAGCCATTCAGCGGTGTGGATGCGAGCGCGCAGGAAAGCATGATGGATGTGCTGGACATGCTGCACCGTGACGGCCTGACCATCGTCCTGAGTACCCATGATTTAAACCTCGCCTTCCAGCGCTTCGACAAAGTGCTGGCACTTAAGCGCCACATGATCGCCTATGGCACGCCTACCGAAATTTACACACCAGATGTGCTGACTCAGCTTTACGGCGGCAGGCTGGCAACGTGGGATAATGGGCGGCAGGTGACGGTTATTGTAGACGATCACGACTGCTGTTGAAATCAGCCCGATATCAGGCTAAGGCCCTTCAGCGGGAATCGCCTGATCTCTAACTCGAACATTTATGGCGCGACTCTGGTATAATCAACAGACTAGAGCATCGTCAAAAAAGATTTAAGGCTCGTGGAACAAACCACCACCCCTCCCTCTAACCCAAGCCGTCTGTGGAAACCCTATGTCTCCGCTGTGGATCGCCGCCTGCCGCATTGGGCGCGTCGCTCCGACCCAATTGTCCGACGGCATCTGGGCATTTACTGGAAAATCCTACCGCTGGAAGTCGATGTACTATCGCGTATTTATTTGGTGCAGGTCGGGCTGATTGTGGCCTCAATGCCCATGCCGATTATCCTGCCACTGGTCTTTACCATGCTGCCTGTGTCGATGGTGATGCTGCCGTTTGTCGGCTTCGCCTACCTTCGGGTTCTGATGAATATTGGCCTGTTTACCACCCGCCTGATTGTCGATGAGCAGGAACATCATACCCTGGCACTGCTGCGCACCACACCCATTTCGCTGCGGCATATCCTGTTCAGTAAAGCGGCTGCCGGAGTGTGGCGGCAAATTGAAGACCTGAGCCTGATTCTGATGGGAGTATCGCTGCTCACCCTGCCCGTTATCGGCCTGCAATATGCCATGTACTGGCCGCTGGAGCAAGAAGTCATTGTCTCGCGCCTGGCACTAGTGCTGGGGTTGGGCGCATCCCTGGTACGGCTGGTGCTGGAACCGTTCATGATCGCGGCGCTGGCAATTGTCATCGGCGCGGGAGTGCCCTCGCGTGTGCCAGCGGCGACTGCGCTGGGCGTGACAGGCGGGTTTTATTTCGCGCTGATCAACCTGCCGCGTCTGCTCACTATGCCGCCGGAATTACGCATCCTGGTGGAAACTATCCTCCCTGTGGTCCTGCCACTGTTTATTATTGTAGGTTCTTTTCGCCTAGCGCATTATATCCTCAGCCGGGATTAGGGTTCAGCAAAACCAATCCAAAACACCTGCCAGATCCGCCGAAGGTCTAATATCTTTCTATCGGTGGTATGGTAAAATAAATCCATGGGGGCGAACCAGTTTCGACGCGGTGCGCTGCCCGGTCAGTAGCGTAAAGGCCCACAGTGCAAACGTGAAAACCGGGCGTAAACGGCGCAGCGCGGACGCGCGGGCAGTACGCGCCGCCTCCACTTCTCATTTTTACCCTCTTACCTTTACCACTCAATCTTAATCCCGTTCTCTCTGTGACTGCCTATACTATTGTAGCAAAGCGGAATAAATGTTATGGCAAACCAGATGGGGTAAGGGCATTATGTATCGCAGGTTGTGTTACCGGATAACAGCGCCGGACGCTGTCACGTGGCGTGTACTACTGGCGGTGCGGGCAAAGCATGGTTGACACGTTCGTGGTTCAGACACCCTGGCCAGCAACCATCAACAACAACGCCGCTTTTGTAAGCGGCGCTGCTGCGACAACACATTTAAGGGGGAGGGGACAATTATCATTATCCTGCTACCATCATCTTACAAATGGATTACGGTAAGATGATGGGCGGTTAAAAGCCGGATAAGAAGGCCTATTGATAGGCAACTGCCTCTCACTGTTTAACGCAGTTCTTTGGCAATTGTGCTCGTGAAATCGCGTGTGGTCTCGGTGATATACTTCCATAATTCGCGGCGATAGGTTGGGATCGTGCCCACCTGGGCATACTGCCAGACTTCATCAGCAATATCAAACACGGCATTGGGGCGTGCAATGGCGCGGGCGCGGTCAGAGCGCGCTTGCACTGCCTGCGGCCCCTCCGCCAGCCAGCCTGCCAGCGCCTCGCTGACTCCCTGCGGGCTGGGCGCAAAGACCCCTACATTATGCGATACCACATACTCCACATTCCCGGTTTCCTGGCCAGGGATGGCATCATACAGGATCATGGGCACCCCAGCGATGCAGGCTTCGGTGATAGTGGCTGGGCCGGCTTTCGTTACCAGGATGTCGGCAGCCGCCATCACAGTTGGCATATCTTTCATAAAGGGATAGATCCTGGTCGGCTGATTCCAGTGGCAGGCTTCCAGATCGGCTTTAAGCTGCTTGTTATGGCCTGCGATCACGATCAACTGGCATCTGAGATTCTGTGCGTCAATCGCCCGCGCGGTTTTGTAGATTGGCCCCATGCCCTCGCCGCCACCCACCAGCAGCACCGTTGGTAAATCCTGCCGCCAGCCAAGCATCTGGCGAGCTTCTGCCTTGTCTTTCAGCCCACGCACAAAGTGTGGATGCACAGGCAGCCCCGTATTGCGGAGCTGACCCGGCGCAAGTCCGGATTCCAGCCCACGCTCATAAGCCGCGTCGGTGGGGACAAGGCAGCGTTCACAGCGTTTGTCATACCAGAAGTGATGTGTAGAGACCAGATCGGTCACGACTGCCATAAACGGCGGGCGCTGGTCGAAGCGGGTGAGGGCACGCATGGCCGGGCGTGTCAGCACCGAGTGAACGCTCACCACCACATCGGCAGGATGTTCGCGGAACATACGCTTCAGCCCGCGCTCAATGGTGGCGTACATCGTGTTGGAGAGGATGTGCGCGCGGCGGCGAGTGTTGGAGAGGTTGTAACCTGTCCCCCATGAAGACTTATTGTGGTTAATCCACCAGGGGTAAAATTCTGGCATGTATTTCAGTGGTGGCGGTGAGTATTCCCGGAAGACATCCACCAGCTCCACCTGGGCCATGTCCGGGCCGTGCCGGATATAGAGGGCTTCGCGGATGGCTTCTGCCGCTGCCCGGTGACCGCCGCCCGTATCGGACATCAAAATCAGCACCCGTTTGCTCAACTTTCGCCTCCCTCATGAATCCGCTTACTCTCAAGAATTTTTTTCAAACGTTTTATAAAAACCGGGCGTTCCAGCAGCACACGCCGCTGGCAGCCCAGGCAGCGCAGGCCAATATCCGCACCGACCCGGTAAATCACCCATTCATCACTGCCACAGGGGTGCGGTTTACGCATCTGCACCCGGTCTCCCACACGAATTTCCTGCATCATGTTCAGGTTCTCTATCGCACACTATAACGAATTTGCAATTGAACCACAAAGCCGCGAACTGTACCAGCCAGCAAGTGGTGTTAATCCTGTGCTCACAAATATTCTATAACGCACTAATGTCGCCCTATGTTATACTGAAACGATTATCATCACCCTATCCCTATGGAGTTCCCCGTGCTGCTTTTTGGCTCTCCTTCGATTGAAGCCATTATCGCCATCGTACTCGCGGCGCTGATTGGCATGACTATTCACGAATTCTCACATAATTATGTCGGCCATCTGATGGGCGACCCCACCCCCGCCCAGCAGGGACGGCTGACGCTTGACCCGCGCGTGCATATCAACTGGGTGGGCTTTTTCATGTTTATTCTCATCGGCTTCGGCATTCTGGGGCAAGCGCCCATCTCGCCATACCGAATGCGCAACCCACGTTGGGGTTATCTGGCGGCGGTTGCCGCAGGGCCATTGTCCAACCTGCTGCTGGCCGTGATCTTCGGCCTTGTGTTTCGCATCCTGTGGCCGATCCTGCTGCAAAATCAGATGGTAGCCGCTGTGACCCTGTTTAACATCCTGATCTTCTTCAACGTGCTGCTGTTCGTCTTCAACCTGCTGCCGTTCTTCCCGCTGGACGGCTGGCACATGGTTTATGCCCTGCTCCCGCCTGATCTGGCGCGCACCTGGGGCAGCCCCCAGTGGCAGCAGTACAGCCAGTTTGCCTTCTTCGCGCTCATCCTGCTCAGCTTTGTCGGCGGCAGCCTGAATATCCTGGGGCTGCTCATTGGCCAACCCGTGAATATCATCACGCGGGCATTGATGGGCTTTTAGGCTATGGCGGCTGCCCAGCGGCTGCGGCAGGGCATACGCGCACTGCTGGCCTTCACGCGCCCGGTAGATTATACAACAGCCGGGCAGTACCTCTCCCCGGCGCTGCTGACCTGCTTTCGCCAGATGCGCCGCAGCGAACAACTTCACAGCCTCAGCGTGCTGCACACGCTGTTGGCACAGGGTAATGTGCCCGATGAACTGGCCGTCGCCGCGCTGCTGCATGATGTGGGCAAAACACGTTACCCCTTCCCTACCTGGCAAAAGACCCTGGTCGTGCTGGTGCGTACCGCCTCTCCCACCCTGTTTGAGTACCTGAGCAGCGGCAGTGCGGCGCATTACTGGCAGCGGCCTTTTGTCGTCAGCCGCCAGCATCCCGCCTGGAGCGCGGAAATTGTCACCGCGGCGGGTGCTGCTGAATGTGTGGTCTGGCTGGTGGCTCATCATGCCAGTCCTCTCACCCTTTGGCCA
>JBGSXK010000051.1:0-8490 GCA_041751455.1 Anaerolineae bacterium | reverse complement strand
GCTGCATGTACAACAACGCCAGATTGCTGAAGGCGTAAGAGGAATTGGGGGTGACTTCGCCCGCCTGGGTATAGGCGCGGATGGCCTGGTCGATCTGCCCCCGGCGGCGATACAACCCGCCGAGCGACCCCCACCACGATTCACCATCATCATCCACCAGCCGGGGCGAGAGCGCCAGCGCCCGCTGTAAAAGCTGTTCGGCCTGATTTTGCAGTATGTCGCGTTCCAGCCCTTCGTCCATCCGCTCGGCCATACGGCGATAGGTATAGCCGAGTACCGCCAGCGCCGGGGCAAAATCCTTCTCAATTTCCAGCGCCGTTTTCAGGCTCGTCTCGGCTTCGTTGAGCAGACCGGACTGGGTATAGACGTAACCGAGGCGGTAATGAATGATCGGGTTATTGCGATCCAGTTCCAGCGCACGTTTAAACAGCTCCACCGCGCCTTTAAAGTCTCCTGCCTTGTACTGGCGATCTCCCAGCGGCAGGAACGACAGTGCCAGTGTTGCCTTGCCGGTGGAGTCTTTCAGCTCGACACGCAGGGCGTTCAGTTCGGCTTCCTTCTGTGCCGTATCTTTTTCCAGCCGCTCGCGGGAAGTCGCAATTTCGTCTTCAAAAAGCTTACGCGCCGCCTGGAGTTCGTTCTGCGCGGCGATAAAACGCGGAATCCCCAGCACGGCGGCAGCCACACCTGCAATCGTCACCATCACGCCAATCGCCTCGAACAGACCGAGCAGGTTAAAGGCCAGGTCTGCCGCGCTTTCGACATTATTTGCGAGCTGATCCAGCGCATCCAGCCGGGCTTCCATCACTGTCACCAGTGCCTGAGTAGTAGCGACCAGGTCTGCCACGTTCTCTGTAGGCATGGGGGTGGGTTCTTCGGGGGTATCCTGCGCGACCAGTACGGGCGACACCAGCAGCAAAGTGCATAAAATCACAAAGAGTAAATAACGCATCTTATGGCACATCCTGTCTTCAATGTATGTATTATGATATATGTAGGAAATTTCAACAACCTATCGCATAGCGCGAATTATTTTCTGTCGAGCAGGGTATTTTTAAGGCTTCGTGGTCTCTTGTTTATCATCAAGCGATGGCGTACTATTTAGCGGCGAACATCTTTTCTGCGCAACCAAAACGGTAACTACAACTATGGACGATCTCACCGGACGGCGAATCAAAGGCTATGAACTGCGCGAAAGACTGGGGGCCGGGGGCTTCGGCGCGGTCTACCGGGCGGAACAGCCACAGGTGGGGCGCGAGGCAGCGGTAAAGATTATCCTGCCGCAGTATGCCAATCACCCCGACTTCATCCGCCGCTTCGAGGTGGAAGCGCGTGTCATCGCCCGGCTGGAACACCCCCACATCATCCCGCTGTATGATTACTGGCGCGATGCAGAAGGCGCGTACCTGGTCATGCGTTATCTGCGTGGGGGCAGCCTGCGCTCCATCATCAAAGACAAACCACTCACCCTGGAAGAAGCCAGTCGGATGCTTGACCAGTTGGCCGCGGCGCTGGCCGTTGCTCACCGACATGGGGTCATCCACCGTGATATTAAGCCCGATAACATCCTGCTGGATGAAGAAGGCAACCCTTATCTGACAGATTTCGGCATCGCCAAAGAGCTGGAAAATGACAGCGGTGTCACCCAGGCCGATATGGTCATTGGATCGCCGGCCTATCTCTCGCCGGAGCAGGTCAAAGGCGAAGAAGTCCTTCCTCAATCCGATATTTACAGCATGGGCATCGTGCTGTATGAAATCCTTAGCGGCGAACATCCCTTCAGCAACGAGCGGGTCACTGCCCTGTTGATGAAGCACCTCAACGACCCGCTGCCGCCGCTCAACCTGCATCGCCCGGACATTCCCGACAGCATTGAACAGGTGATCCAGCGCGCCACCGCCAAAGACCCGCGCGACCGTTACACCGATATGTTGTCGCTGGCAGCGGCCTTCCGTCAGGCAATTCTCGTAGAGCGTGAAGGGCACAGCACCCCCACGCATATGAACGCGATCAACCGCACCCTGCTGCTGGAAGAGGTAGATATCGAAAATCCTTACAAGGGTCTTCAGGCCTTTGAGGAAGTGGACGCGGCCAATTTCTTTGGGCGTGAGGCCCTGGTCGATCATCTGCTTGCCCGCCTGCGCGAACAGCAGGATGGTGAGCATTTTCTGGCGGTCATCGGCCCCAGCGGCAGTGGGAAATCCAGCCTGGTGCAGGCCGGGCTGATCCCGCGGATGCGCAATGACACCCTGCCGGGGTCGTCACGCTGGTTCATTGTGGAGATGCTGCCCGGCTCGCGCCCGCTGGAGGAACTGGAAGCGGCACTGCTGCGCATCGCGGTCAACCCGCCGCCGAGCCTGCTGGCTCAGTTGAAAGAAGATGAGCGTGGGCTGGTACGGGCTACCAAGCGTATCCTCAACGACAACAAAAGCGAGATTTTTCTGTTCATCGACCAGTTTGAAGAGGTCTTCACCCGCGCGCGTGACAAGGACGAGGTTGAACATTTCCTCAACAGCCTGGTCACTGCCACCACTGACCCTGAATGTCGCCTGCGGGTCATCATCACCCTTCGCGCAGATTTTTATGACAAACCACTGCTTTACCCGGCCTTTGGCAATCTGGTACGGCAATCCAGCGAAGTCGTGCTGCCCATGTCGCCAGAGGAACTGGAACGCGCCATTGTAGGCCCGGCGGAGCGTGTGGGCACGGTACTGGAGCCAGGGCTGGTGCAGCAGATTATCGCCGATCTGAGCAAAGAGCCAGGGGCGCTGCCGCTGCTGCAATACGCCCTGACGGAGTTATTCGAGCGGCGCTCCGGGCGGGTGCTGACGCTGGAAGCCTATCACAGTATTGGCGGAGCGCTGGGGGCACTGGCACGGCAGGCCGAGGAACAGTATACGAGGCTTATTCCGGCACAGCGCGAGCTGGCACGACAGCTTTTCCTGCGGTTAGTCACACCGGGCGAAAGCGGCACCGATGACACACGGCGGCGCATTCTCCACACGGCGGCAACGTCGATTGATCCGGCGATGGAAGAGGTGATCGCCGCATTTGACCGTTCGCGCCTGCTGACCTTTGATCACGACCCCCTCACACGTGAGCCGACGATTGAAGTCGCCCATGAGGCACTCATCCGCGAATGGCAGCAGCTAAAACAATGGCTGACGGAAAGCCGTGAAGACCTGCTGACGCAGCGGCGGCTGGGGGCGGCAGCGGCGGACTGGCTGAATGCCCACCGCGATCCGAGTTATCTGCTCACCGGGGCACGCCTGGAACAGTTTGAAAGCTGGCAGCTTGAAACCAGGCTGGCACTGAGCCAGGAGGAAAACGATTATCTGCGCGAGAGTATTGCCGAGCGGGAAATCCGCCAGGCACAGGAAGCCGAGCGAGAGAAGTATCAGCGCTCACTGGAAGAACGCTCGCGCAACCGTCTGCGGATGCTGGTGGGGGTGATGGCAGCAGCGGCACTCGTCGCGGTGGGGCTGGCCTCCATCGCCATCGTGAATGGCAACCAGGCCGAACTGAGCGCGTCACTCGCGGCCACCGCCCAGGCCAACGCCGAAATTAACGCACTGGAAGCCGAGCGCAGCGCCGCTGAGGCGGAACGCAGCGCGGCGGAAGCGCGCAGCCTGGCGCTGGATGCCAACGCGCGCAACCTGCTCAGCCAGCATGATCCATCTCTGGCGCTGGCGCTGGCGATTGAATCTCATCAGGCTTACCAGCCGCCCTCTGCCGAGACCCAGCAAACCCTGGCGCTGGCCGCTTACGGCCCCAGTGCCCGCTACCGCATGGACGGGCATGAGGGTTCGGTGCTGGACGTGGCCACCAACGGTGTTTATGGCCTGTCGGCGGGTGCGGATGGCAGGCTGCTGGTGTGGGATTTGCCGGTAGGGGCGATCCGCACCGGGTTTGATCTGGAAGGCGGCATCGCGCACAGCGCAGACCTGACGGCAGATGGCACCCGCGCTGTCACAGGCATGTTCGATGGCAGCATTATCCTGTGGAGTGTTCCTGGCGGCGAGGTCATCCGGCGCTTCGAGGGGCACAGTGGCATCGTGAGCGATGTGCATTTCAGCCCGGACGAAACCCAAATCCTTTCCGGCGGGCATGACCGCACCGTGCGCCTGTGGGATATGGAGAGCGGCGAGGCGCTGCAAATCATTGAAACACCGGGGGCGATCCTGCGTGTGGCCTTTAGCCCGGATGGCCTGTACGCTGCTTCCAGCTCAGCAGACCGGACTGCCGGGCCGAACCATCCCATTGAAGAACGTGACCGCATGATTAGGGTGTGGGACCTGGAAAGCGGGGAGGAAATTCAGCAATTTGCACCCAATTCCGGCTTTGTGCGTGCTATTGATTACAGCCCGGATGGGCGTTATATCCTGTCCGGCACGTGGAATTCCGCCCAGGGCGGCACGATGCAGCTCTGGAACATCGAAACCGGGGACAGTGAGCCTGTTCGCCGCTTCTATGGTGTCGCCACTGATATTGTCAGTGATGTACACTTCAGCAGCGACGGTACGCGCATTCTTTCGGCTTCGTGGGATGGCAGCGTGCGGCTGTGGGATGCCAGCACCGGGATTGAGTTACAGCATTTCGCGGGCTTTGGAGATCGCATTCTGACCGTGGATTTCACGCCTAACGAAGAACATATCATGATCGGCCTGGGCAACATCGGCAATAATATCCCCGACCCCACTCACGACCTGGCCGCCGACAGCAGTACATGGCTGTGGGATCTGCGCAGCCGGGCGGAAATCCACCGCCTGCAGGGACACACGGACTGGATATGGGGGGTAGATATCAGCCCGGATGGCCTGACGGTGGCGACTGGCTCTGGCCCTATCAGCCTTGCGCCGGGCGGAGGCAGCGATACCACCGTCCGCCTGTGGGACATGGGAAGCGGAGCGGAAATCCGGCGGCTCGAAGGGCATACCGACACCGTCAGCGGGATCGACTTCAGTCCGGATGGCTGGTGGCTGCTGTCGGCAAGCTGGGACAGGACTGTGCGCCAGTGGGATGTCACCAGCGGGCAGGGTTGGGTGGCCTTCGAGGGGCATGATGACCGGGTGCTGAGCGTGGCCTACAGTGCCGATGGCACGCAGGCGCTCTCCGCGTCGCGTGACCGGACAATCCGTCTGTGGGATGTGGCCACAGGCGAGGAAATCCAGCGGTTCGAGGGGCACGAAAGCGACGTGACCAGCGCTGTCTTCAGCCCGGATGGCACCCAGGTAGCCTCGGCCTCGCTGGATCGCACGGTGCGCCTGTGGGATGTCACCAGCGGTGACGAAATCCGGCAGTTTGAGGGGCATAGTGACCGGGTAAACGCGGTAGTCTTCAGCCCGGATGGGCAATTTTTACTCAGTACATCCTGGGATACATCGGTGCGCCTGTGGGATGTGGCGACCGGGCGGGAAATTCGCCAGTTTGTCGGGCATTCACGGCCAGTTTTTGGGGCGGCCTTCAGCCCGGATGGCAGACCCGCGCTCACGGGCAGTTCTGACCTGAGTGTGCGCCTGTGGGATGTCGCCAGCGGTGACGAAATCCGACGATTTGAGGGTCATACCAACTGGGTGCTGAGCGTGGTCTACAGCCCGGATGGCACCCGCATCGTGACCGGGGCAGAGGACAACACCGCGCGTATCTGGGAGATGGCGCGCAACCTCGAAGAATTGCTCCTCTGGGCGCGTGAGAACCGTTATATCCCCGATCTCACCTGCCCGCAGCGGGCGCAGTATCGTGTCGAACCGTTCTGTGATACGCCGGCTGAGGATTAGCACAGCGGAGTGTACGACCTGTCTTTATGAGGTCTTTATCACCCACTCGCCTTCCGGCAGCTTTTCCCCGGCGCGGATGGCGACGCTCAGGCGGTTCTCGGCAGGGGTGATCGGGCAGTTCCAGTCTGGCCCATAGGCGCAGTATGGGCTGTAGGCGTAGTTAAAGTCCACGTAGAACTCGCCCGCGCCCAGCAGTTCCGGCTCCAGATAGCGCCCGGCAGGATAGGTCTCTGTTCCCGCACCCGCGTCCACAAACGGCAGGAAGAAGCCATAATCCGCCTGATAGAGTGTCAGGCGAACGGGCTGACCTTCCACCTCAAAGCTAAATTCGCCATAACGCAGGAAATATTTGGTCGCGCCTGTCGTGGTCTGGATAGGGACGGTTTTCTGCTCGGCAAAAGGCTGTACTTTCACCCGCAGCGCCAGCGCAGGATTGGGCGGGTAATAACGGAGGCCGTCAAAGCTCGCCTGCTGTTCCGGCGTGAGGGGGGAATCGGGATGGCGCTTGAAAAAGTCGTCCTTCTCGCGGCGGTCGCGTTCCACTTGTGGGGTATCCACGTTTAACGCTCCTCCGGGACAAAGCGCTGCAAATGTTCAACCACCTGTGCGGGGGTGTGAGCAAAGTGAATAAAGCGCTGGTAGTCGGGATGGACATATTTGTTGGTCATCATGCCGCTGAGCGCTTCTTCCCACAGTGGGCTGTAACATACCAGTGGGCGGTGCGGAAGCTCGCCCAGGCGCATCAGTTCCCACACATTGACAATCTCGTGCAGGGTGCCAATGCCGCCCTGCATCGCCACATAGCCATCGGCATGGGCGACCAGATGCGCCAGGCGGTGGCTGAACAGCGGATAGCTGACTTCTTCTTTGACCCAGGGGTTAGCCTTCAGGCCGTTGATCAACTCGATCATGGCGGTGGTCACGCCGATGACATGCGCGCCAGCTTCCGCCGCGCCCCGACTAGCGGCCTCCATCGCGCCGCTGTAACCTCCGGTCATCACGGTATAACCTGCTTTGCCCAGCCGCCGTCCCACTTCCTGCGCCTCGCTGTATTCCGGGTCTGCCGGGGTAATGCGTGAACTACCATAAACTGCGATGATTTTCATAACATGAACTCACATTTCTATACACCTGAACTTCGGCGGGTTGATTACACGTAAGGCTCAGCCACAGGTTCGACCGTCAGCCTGCCCGCGGCATCCTGGGTCAAGCGCCCCAGCGGGCGGTGTGCATCATGAGGAAAGAACAGCAGCGCATCGTGTGCCAGCGCCCACTGCTGCCAGTGGCGTTTGTTTTCCAGCGTCACCAGCGGCTCGACATCATAGGCGGTCATCCAGCCCAGCCGCTCGAAATGCACGGCGAAGCTCGCCAGATCGCAGAGGAAGGCACCATACTGCCCCTCACTCTCGAAGACCACACTCATGTGGGCCGGGGTATGCCCCGGCGTGACCACGCCCCGCACCCCTGGCGCAAATTCCGTCTCACCCTCCAGCAGGCGCATCTGTCCAGATTCGACCAGCGGCTGATAATTCTCGGCCAGATAAGTGGCGCGAGTGCGTTCATTGGGGCGCATCGCGTCTTCATACTCACGCCGCTGCACCACATACTCGGCATTGGGGAACACCGGGCGCACCGTACCCTCCGGCGTGATCCATGTATTGCCAGACGCATGATCGCTGTGCAGGTGGGTATCAATCACCAGATCAATATCCTCGGGGGTGAGGTTTAAGCGGGCCAGTGCCCCCGGCAATCCGCCACCATGACGCTTCAGCTTCAAAATACGCTGCATTTTCTCCGGCAGTTTATCACCGTAGCCAGTATCCACGATGATATTCCTGCCCGCCACCTGCACCAGCAGGCAGTTCAGCGCGGTCTGAATAAGTTGATCGCTGTCCAGGGTGGAGTAGTTCTGCCACAGCGCGCGCGGCACCAACCCGTACATACCGCCGGGATCAACCCAATGTTCACCGTCATTAATCAGGTGGATACACAACTCGCCAATACGCAGCATAGGCTAGCCCCGTTCCGCCAGCAGCCAGCTCCAATAACGCCAGGCCATAATCACGGCAATCGTGAGCGCCGCAGCGGGCAGCACAGCGTAAATCACCAGCATGAGCACATCCTGGTCAGCCTGGGTGAGGAAAGTGATATTCCCACCTTTGGAGAGAATTTTGAACAGCAGGCTGACAGCCATCAGCAACGCGGCGATATACAGCCCTACGTAATAGGGGGCGGAGCGGGTCACACTGCCGAGCCGTCTGCTGAGCAGTGCCAGCACCATCAGCATCATAAAAATGGAAAGCGAACCGATGATATCCAGAAGGGGCAGCACATCAATTAACATGGTTTAAACTCTGTCTCTTTACTTACGGCCACTGGTCATCAGGCGGTACAGGTGCAGGCTGAGCCAGATCAACAGCGCCCCCGCCACACCAGAGGCCAGATCACCGAGCCAGTCCCCGTAGCTCTCGTTCAGGCTGGCGTAACGCACCGCCGCCACACCGAACAACACCAGCGGCACCAGGTACAAACGAAAATAGGTCTGTTCGCCGGAAAAATTCTGGTAGAAACGGGCAATAAGCAGCATAATCGAGATCAGGGCTGCCAGCGCAAACCACACATACAGCAGCAAAAACTGATTTAGGGCCCCAAACATCACCCCTGCGCTGTTCCTGCGCTGTTCAACGCATTGCCTTAATCACGTGATAAATGG
>JBGSXK010000050.1:0-5057 GCA_041751455.1 Anaerolineae bacterium | reverse complement strand
CTGATCTTCAGGACATTTGATGCGCTGCAATCCGGCGAATCCTTTGAACTCATCAATGATCACGCGCCCAAACCGCTCTACTACCAGTTCCTGCACGAGCGCACCGATCTGTTCGTGTGGGAATATCTCGAAGAAGGGCCGGAGACATGGCGTGTGCGCATCACCCGCGCAAAAACGGAAGATTAAGATATGACCACTCCAGCCTATACCTTAATTGATGATCTGGCCAGGCTCATAGATCAGATTCCCGTGGAGAGCATCGTCAGCCGCACCTTTTATAAAGGTGATCGCATGAAAGCTGTCCTGTTCGGTTTCGATACCGGACAGGAGCTTTCCGAACACACATCTGCCCAGGCCGCGGTGATTCAGATTGTGCAGGGCGAAGCCACCATCACACTGGGTGATGATAGGCACGAATTAAGTGCCGGGAGCTGGTTGCACATGCCCCCACGTCTTAAACACAGTGTTTATGCCAGAACACCGTTGATTATGCTGCTGCTGATGTTTGGCACAGACTGAAAGCTGCTCACGACACATCATAATCAGGTCGTCCGTCTCATCAGGGATAGGATCACTATTTCTCAAGCAAGGCAATGCAGCCCTCTATCGCATCTTCGTGCTGCAAAGCAAATCCCACAAACACTGTACACCCGCCGCACTTCGCCTGTAGACTGATGGCTGACGATGGATGATAACAGACGGACACTATGCTCGACTCTCTCCCCCACCCCGCCAGCAAGCGCATCGCCCTCCATGTTACACCAGCGGCGGAACGCGCCCTGCGCGGCGGCCATCCCTGGCTCTTTGATCAGGCCATCCGCAGGCAGAGCCACGACGGCCAACCCGGCGACCTCGCCGTGATCTTCGACCGTAAAGAACGCTTTCTCGCCATCGGCCTCTACGACCCCGCCTCGCCCATCCGTGTGCGCGTCTTGCAGCATCAGAAGCCCGCCGTCATTGACCACGGCTGGTTCGCGGAACGCCTCCGCGCGGCGGCTCAAATCCGCCAGCCGCTTCTCGCGCAGCAGACCAATGGCTACCGTCTGGTGCATGGCGAAAATGATGGTCTGCCCGGCCTCATTGTGGATCGTTATGCCGATACGCTCGTGCTCAAGCTCTACACCGCCGCCTGGCTGCCCCACCTGCGTGACTTCATCCCCGCCCTGCAAAGCGTCCAGCCCTGCGAGCATCTGGTGCTGCGCATCAGCCGCAGCCTCCAGGCCAGCGCCGCCCCCTACGGCCTGCATGACGGCCAGGCCCTGATCGG
Organism: Anaerolineae bacterium; assembly: GCA_041751455.1. GTDB lineage: Bacteria > Chloroflexota > Anaerolineae > Aggregatilineales > Phototrophicaceae > JAIOHN01. The sequence goes on along the minus strand of JBGSXK010000050.1, from coordinate 3,790 downwards.
CGATCCTCTGCTGACCCCTGTGATCTTCCAGGAAAATGGCCTGCGCTTCGCGGCGGATGTCGTGCGCGGCCACAAGACCGGCTTCTTCTTCGACCAGCGCGACAACCGCGCCCATGTCCGCCAGCGTTCCGCCGGGCGGCGCGTACTGGATGTCTTTGCTTACAGCGGTGGCTTCTCGGTCTATGCCGCTGCGGGCGGTGCCGCCGCCGTTACCAGCCTGGATGTCAGCGCCCCCGCGTTAGAGGCCGCTGCCGCCAATTTCGCCCTTAACCATGACCATAAGCAGGTTGCCGCCGCGCAGCATCACACACTGGTCAGCGATGCCTTCGCCGGGCTGGAAGCTCTCCGTACCCAGCACCAGATGTTCGATATGCTCATTGTCGATCCGCCTGCCTTCGCCAAAAGCGAGTCCGAGATTGACCGTGCGTTAACCGCCTATACCCGCTTAACCCAGCTCGCGCTCAACCTGTTAGAGCCGGGGGGCCTGTTCGTCATGGCTTCCTGTTCCAGCCGGGTCACGCCCCAGGCCCTTTTTAACACAGTCACTCGTGCCGCCCATGACTCCGGCCATCCCCTCACCGCGATCACACACACCGGCCACCCCCTCGACCACCCCATCACTTTCCCCGAAGGTGAGTACCTCAAGTGCCTCTTCGCCACCCTCTCCCCGCCTTAGTTTACGCCCCCGCGATGATGACCTGACTGCCATCAGGGAAAACCCGCCCTGTTGCGAACGATCCTGACCATAGTGCGCAGGCTTCTCAGGGTGAGCCAGTATTTACCCGTTCATTTACAAACCCGGCCTTTAATGAGATACTTAAGCACAAGCATCAAAAATGCAGCCCTGCTATGCCCCACGGGTGGAAACCGCCACCCATCTCTATCTTTTATAGGCAAAATAGGCAGAAACGCGAGAAAAAATGAACCTGGATACTATTTCTGATAAACACGTCAACGAACTTGAGCGGCTGACCAGAGAACTCCTGAACGCCATGCGCCGTGCCAAATTTCACGATGAATCACTCGTGACGGCCTTACAGCAGTTGGAAATCGAAGCATCCCGTATCCGTCGTGAGCGTTTCGACGAGGCCAACTCGGAGTTTAACGGTTATTAGCGCACATCCGCCCCAGAACACATCCCATATCGCAGAGCGCCCAGGCTGACGCTGGTATCAGGCACGGTGAAAAGCAGAACCTGTTTTGCCCTGGGCGAAGCACCGCCTCTCATCCTTCCTGAAGCCTTCTCCCCCGCCTGGCTCACATCAAAATCCCGCTTCTCTCCCATGTAATCTTAATCTCCCTGGCCTAAAATCAAACCAGTTCCAACAACAATACCGGCTTCTCCTCGAAGAGGTAATATGATGAAAAATGATACCGATACCTATATCCAGGCGGCCCGGCTGGGGGTAGTTGCCGGGATGCGCAGCATGGCCGCTGTGAACGTGTTGAGCGATTACCTCAACAAAGTTGACCCCAGCGAAATTGAAAATACCCCCCTCGTACTGCTCAAATCACCTGCCGCCAACACCGCGCTCAGGATGGCGATGGCAGGCGAAATGCTGGCGGATAAGCTGCCCTTCATTGCGGCGCGTATCTCGCCACCGCCGTTATTATGGCGTGTGCTGTGGGGCGCTGTGTTAGGCGCTGCCCTGTCCATGGACAAACGACGTGTCAACCCGCTGCCTGCTGCCCTGGTGGGGGGTACAGCAGCCCTGCTGGCGACCTATGCGGTCTATCATCTCCGCAAACAGGCCGGGGAACACCTGCATATCCCCGACCTGCTGCTGGGGGCAGCCGAGGACGCTGCCGTCATCGCGCTCAGTACCGATATCACCCGCAGGCTAACCTGATGAACAGGCGTTTTGGGCCTTTGACCTTACTCGCGGGGGGAGCCGCAGCGCTGGCAGGTCTGACCGCTGGACGCTGGTTTATCCGTCGCTGGTCATTCCCAAAACGCAAACACGAAATCCATGTCCGCGAGGTCAGCGCGAAGCCGCCGCCCGTTTCAGAGGCCCTGAATATCCAGGAAGAACCGCTGCGCCTCACCCGTGAAGGCACTGGCCCGCTGTTCTACCGTCGTTATCGTGCCGATATTGCTCACCCCACCCTCAGCACCGAAGAGCTTATGCAGCACATCCAGCAGGACGTAAACGCCTTCTGTGCGCCAGAACTCGCCCGCTTCGAAAAGACAGTGGGGGTGCCCGCCGGCCTGCATGTGGGCGACGAATACTATATCTCGATCACCGGCCCCTGGAATGGCCATGTCCGCACAGTCGATGTAACTCCTACCTCGTTCTGTTTTGTAACGCTCAGGGAACACATGGAGCGCGGCGAAATCACTTTCAACCTTCAGCCCCATCCCCAACTGCCAGACGCGCTGCGCTTTGAGATTCGTTCCTGGGCGCGCAGTCAGGACGATCTGGTGTCCTTCACCTACGAGAAGCTCGGCGTGGCCAAGTTCGCCCAGGAAAGCCTGTGGGCCTACTTCTGTAATGCTGTGGTCAAAGCCAGCGGGGGCGAGCTGATTGGTGAGATCGACATTAAAACCGAGAAAGCCCCCTATCGCAGCGAGGTCATCCAGAAGCAGGAAACCCCGCTGTGGCAGCAGCACCAATCGCGCTTCGAGCGTTACCGTCAGGCCCAGGTCAACTATGACCCGAACAGACAGCATGAATACACCGAAGCACACGGCTGGCGCTTCGACGAATACAGCGTCGAGCTGCCACCAGAGCCGACTGGCGCGCCAGTCGAGGGTGGCTCATGGCGGGTCGCGCGGGAAGTAATCCGCAATTACGAGTTTCCCGACCCCGAACTTGTAACCGGGATCTTCATACCCGATGACCCGCTGGATCAGCGCATCATGATTCTGCGCGCTCGTTTTCTGTTCTTCACCTTCTTCTTTGGCACGCGCATCAGCCGTGTCATTGATGAGGTGCGCCAGCAGGACGGCCAGGATATTCACGTCTGGGGCTACAGCTACCAGACCCTGGAAGAGCATTTCGAGATGGGCGAGATCACCTTTGAGGTGTGGAAGTATGCCGAAAGCGGCCAGGTCGAGTTTCGCATTCACGCCTACTCTAAGATCGCTCACATCCCCAACCCCTTATACCGGATCGGCTTCCGGCTGTTCGGGCGCTACCTCCAGAAACGCTTTGCCGGCAGCGCCATGCAGCGCATGGTGCAGTTTGTCGAGGAGCGCACAGGCTATGACTCCGATGGCGAAGAACCCGCGCCATCCGCATCCATCCAACCCACCAGCGCCGACCCCGCCGCCGAGGACACCCTCGAAGATGCGACCCATCAGGCCGGGGGATAATTTACTCAGAAATAGGTTGAATTCCTAAAAAAGAATGATAAGGTATATTTATCTTGTACCGCTCTATACCTACCGACTTCGCAACTTTTTTTGCTCTACTAACTAAAAATTTCCCTTGCATTTCATCATAAATGAACTCAAACTTATTGGGTTGTACTTCTAATCCCAAAAATGTTACGTCACATAACAAGTTAACTACTCTTCTGAGTTCGCTTGCTTTGATAAGAGCTTCTTCTAGACACGCTTTTATCATATTAAGAGTTACAATTTCTGGAGACCCAGCAAAGGCAATCAGTAAATCTTCGATGTCATTAAAACGTGCTTCCGTCTCGTCTCTAAGAGAGGCGCAACAGTATTTAGAATATTCTTTTTCAGCTTGCAACAGATCGCTTTCTTCAATACGCATATGGCCGTGATTAATTGCATTAGAACGAGCCTGTTTACAAAAATAGATTATGTCTCTTGGTCTGGGTA
>JBGSXK010000049.1:0-4829 GCA_041751455.1 Anaerolineae bacterium | reverse complement strand
AGATAATTTCGCCTGTTTCCCGGTCAAAAGCGATGACCCGGCCAAGTTTTCCACTGCCAATGACAATCTCACGCTGATCTGCTCCAATTTGGACCGTCGCCAGAATGGGGGATACCTGGAAATCAAGGTCAAACAGGTCATTTGGATTGACATAGTTGTACCAAATCATTTCACCAGTATCATGCTGAAGCGCTAACATCGAATTGCTGTACAGGGCGGGTTCTTCAATGCTGGAAGCATTGGGATAATCGGATGTACCGGGAAACGGCGCGGGATTACCCGTTCCCCAGAAGGTAAGACCTGTGTTGGTATCAATCGCGGGGGAATACCAGACACCACCGCCACTATTGATTTCCGGGTTGCCCCAGAAACCTTCTTCAACAGTCTGAAAGTCCCAGACAATTTCACCAGTCTCAGGATCTAATGCCAGGATATGCCCGCTGGTGCCACCCGCATAGCCACGATAGCTCTCATCCCCTTCGCCAGCAACACCTGCCTGGGTGGTGTAATAGACAAGCCCACCATAGACATAAGGCTGAAACGCGCCCGTGGGTCTCAGTTCGGTAGACACAGTCCACACTTCTGTTCCTGTTCTCATATCAAGGGCGGAGAACGAATCCACGCCGCTAATGACAAAGACTTTGCCATAGCCTATGCCAGGCCCATTAGGACCCGTCACAGCACTGTCATAACGCTGTTCCCAGATGACTTCGCCTGTGAAAAGATCAATCGCAAAGACATTGCTTTCCAGGTCCTGAAAATACACTACGCCAGATGCAATTACAGGTGCAGAAGCCGCCGCGCCAAAAGAGGCACGTCCGGGAATGGGAAAAGCCCACGCGACCTCAAGATCATTCACGGTGGCACTATTAATGCGAGAATTGAATACGGCACGCTGATTAAGATAATCACGATGGGCAAGGGGCCAATCTGTATCGTGGCTTTCAATTTCAGGAGGAATGGTGGGTAGTGATACTTCAGGAGTCGCTTCTGAAGGAGTCTGTAACCCTTCAAGTTCAGATGGGGTCGTTGTGGTAGCTGGCTCTGTTGGGGCCACCACAGTGGAGGTCGTCTCGTCGGTCTGTGATGGAGGAGGTGTATCTTCCTGTGCGAGAAGCATTCCCGGCAGGAGCGCCAGGAAAACCAATACCGCAAAAATACCATGCGGTGTGTAACGCATCATAGTCTCCTTCTAGCAACTAAGCAGACGCATCACACAACTGGTTCCAAAATGTTTTAGGGATGTGCCTGCTCGAATACAGTGTCCTGCCAATGTACTGAATAAAATTCAATACAGAGTTTGTCTCGTGATTTGTTTGATTAAGGCTAATGTTAGGTTTAAAGGGAATTCAAATTATCGTTCTTACGATAACATGCTTAGATTGAGGTCTGAATGAGCCAGATGACCCAATTCAGATTGACTACTTGGCCTTTTCAAACAGAAGATATGAGCACTGAAGCAAGCAGGGTGCCAGTCCTGCTCGCTCATTGAGAGGGCGAAAATAAGAGTATATGGGATTTCATCAAAACTAATTCGGAAGTCTAAGCATGATCTGGCGCAGGAGGTGAGATAATCCACCTCCTGTGCAGGCTCGCCTATTCATGGGGTACTTTATCCACGCACTAGCCTGGGTAAATCCCGCAGCTTAGGCATCTGCCCGGCCAGCAGTGTTTGCACCCGGAACAAACGCCCGGCTAACCACAAGATGCCTATAATGGATACGGCCAGCAAGGCAATGCTCAAGAGAATCTGCCAGGCAGGCACAGCCGCGATAATCAGCCGCATAATCATGGCTACCGGCGCGGTAAGCGGGAAGAAACTGAGCGCGATCACCAGCGGCGCATCAGGCGATTCGACCACCAGGCCGATGAAATACAGGGGCAGCGCGGCGGGTAGCGTGAAGATGACAGCATACTGCGGCCCTTCCTGCATTGAAGTTGAGAGCGCGCCCACAATGCCATAGGCAGCAGCAAACAGCAGATAGGCCAGCACGAAATACAACAGCACCAGCGGCAGAATATCCAGCGGCAGATAGAGGTTCGCCAGTACCGATATTGCGCTTAGGGCATCTGAAAATTGCAGAATCACAATCAATCCTGTGATCCAGGCAGCCATCTGCAACAGCCCCAACAGGCCAAAAGCCAGAATTTTCCCGGTTAACAACTGCCAGGGGCGCAGGCTGGAGATCAATATCTCGATCACACGCGTCTCTTTTTCTTCGATCAACCCCTGCATCAGATAACCATTGGTTGTAAACAAACTGAGCATGAGCGCCAGCGTAAACACATAAACCAACAGAAAAGAGGTGTCAAAACTCTGCTGTTGTATTGTCCCATCCGGCCTTTCACGCCCACTCAGGTTAAACTCGTCAATCATAGCTGGGGATTGCAACCGCCCGTAGATTTCCGGTTCCACATCCACCGCCAGTGTGTTGAGGATCAACTGGCGAATCAAACTCGCATTGATTTTATTAATTGCCAGCGTCGGCAGCACCAGTTCTACATCACCCGTGTTCAGGTAGTCCTGGGGCACGAGATAGTAAGCATCAATTTCGCCCTGTTGCAGAGCAGCCTCAGCCGCCGCCCAATCTGCATAACGCACCAGCACCTCGCTCAACTGAGTACCTGGCTCCGCTATCAGGCCGGATTCATCCACAAATCCAGCTCTGGTGATGCCCCCCAAATCCAACTCTGCCGCTGCTTTCGTAGTAGTATTTTCATCAGCACTCAGGTTTTGCAGCCCTTGATAGCCAAACAGCAGCAGGATGGCAAGCAGCGGGATGCCAAAGGTGCTGAAAAGATAACCCTTGCGCCGTACATTGCGGCTCAGTTCGTAGATAAAGACCTGCAAAATGTGCCTCATCCTGTTTGCTCCCCCTGAGTGGCGACTACTGTACCGATCTGACCACGTGCTGAACCACGGATCACCCGCCAGATTTCACGCGGGGTGGCTCGTTTACCATATAATAGTGCTGCCCAGCGGAATACCCGTGCCGCTGCCCATACGACAATCACCGATGATAAAAACAGAATGAGTAAACTGGTGGCGATTTGCCAGGCGGGCACCGCGCTCAGGCTCACCCGCAGGATGGTCGTTAATGCCGACGTAAATGGAATCAATGTCAGGACAATCAGTATTGGGCTGTTCGGGTCGGTGAGGAGTGTGGTAAAGAAGAAAAACGGCAATGCACTGACCAGCCCGAAGATGCCCGCCACCTGACGGCTTTCCTGTTCGGTGCTGGTGCTTGCGCCAATCCCAGCCATGATGCCTGCGTAGAGAAAGTAACTCAGAAAGAAGTAGGCCAGTGCCAGCAGCGCCAGATCAAGCGGGATAATCACCCCCTGAAGAAACTCCGCTCCCTGGCCGAGCGACAGCCCTACCGCTCCCGCCAGCATCCAGAACACGAGCTGCGTCAGCCCCAGCGCGCCTAACCCTCCGATCTTGCCAACCAGCAGTTGCAACGGAGTCACGCTCGTGACGAGAATTTCCATCATACGGGTGGATTTTTCCTCCACCACACTTGCCATCAGATAACCACTGGTGGTCTGTGTCGCCATCAGAAACACAATGGCAAACACCACCGGCACGATAAATAAGCCCAGTGCCGAGGATTCTGTGAGTTCCCGCCCGCTGTCCCGCAAAACTACTGTCAGGTTTACCGGGCTTTTGATACGCTCGAACAGCGCTTCGTCACTTACGCGGCTGCCCAGGTTCGCCACCAGATAACCCTGAATCTGGCGGCGCAGCGCACTGGGGACATTGGTCTGGCTGTAAAGCTGCACCCTGCCCTGTCCCAGATAATTCCCTGGCACAACAAAATAAGCGCCCAGTGTACCCGCATCCAGCGCGGCGCGTGCGTCTGCCTCATCCTCATAAATAACAAACGACTCCGGCTGTTCGATAGCCTGGCTCAGTACGCCTGCTTCATCGACATAGCCGATCTGTCCCAGGCTTTCCACATCCTGCTGATTGCTGGATGTGATTGCGATTACCACTACCAGCAGCAGGATTGTAATGAGCGGCGCACCGAATACGGCGAACAGAAATGCCGGGCGACGCAGGTTATACAGGTATTCTCGCCGGGCCACCAGCCATGCTTTAGTCATGACGATCTCCCCCTGCCACCTGGATAAAAATATCATTCAGGCTGGGCACAGCCAGTTCAAAGCGACGAATTTCAGTATCGGGCGAGGCGGCAATGGCTGCCAGCACCTGATCGGGCGTAACCTCTGGAGCCAGATTCAGCAGCGCGCTCTCACGTCCGTTGCTACTCATCTCTACTGATACCACCCCCGGCAGCTCACCCCAATCACCATGCCCTTCAACGATAATCGCATGTGAGGCGTGCTGTGCGCGAATCTGCTCTACCGGGCCATAGAGTTTCTGCTGGCCTTTGCTGATCATCAGCAGACGATCTGCCATTTCCTCAACCTGATACATCTGGTGAGTACTCATGATGATCGTGCCGCCCTCCCGCCGGAAGTCTTGGAGCATGTCTTTAATCAGCAGCGTATTTATCGGGTCCAGGCCAGAAAAAGGCTCGTCCACAATGATGATATCCGGACGATGCAGGACAGTCACTGCGAACTGTACCTTCTGCTGCATCCCTTTACTTAACTCGCTTACTTTTTTCTTAGCACTTTCTGTCAGTTCCAGGCTGTCCAGCAGTGCCATACTGCGCCGTCGCGCCTCATCGCGTGTCATTCCCTTCAGGCTGCCCAGGTACATCATTACTTCCAGCACCGTAACATTACGGTAGAGGCCGCGTTACTCTGGTAGATAACCTATACGATCTTTGCTGGCGTCGGTTAACGGGCCTCCCAGGACA
>JBGSXK010000048.1:0-13808 GCA_041751455.1 Anaerolineae bacterium | reverse complement strand
ATCGTTCCTGCAGCGGCCCATATTTTGCCAGCGCTTCATCATGACGCGCCGGGTCAGCCATCGCGTGTTCCAGCTCGTTGAGCTGTGCTTCCATCCGGCGCAGGTCGGCAAAGGCGTTAAGCTGTTCCTGCCACAGGCTGTGATCCCCCACCAGTTCCGGGCGCTGCGGCAAAAAACCCAGGCGGGTGTTTTTGGCAATAGCAACTGAGCCTTCAGTAGGCGTATCCAAGCCGATCAGAATATTCAGCAGCGTGGTTTTGCCCGCACCATTAGGGCCGACCAATGCAATCCGTGCACCATATGGAATTTCAACCGAAATGCCCTCGAAAATATCGTCCGGGCCGTAAGCTTTGGCAAGATTATAAGTTGTGAGCAGGGACATACAGCGCGCACCTGGATTGTCTATGCAAATGAGTACAATTATATCATGTCACAGGGGGTGTATAAGGTTCAACTATACAGCCTCCACGTGACCTGGTCTCAGATTGGATTTTGGGACAGCGGCAAGTCTGGTTTACACTCTACATATTTGATCAGAGTTCCAAATACAGGTCATGCTCATGCGCCTATTTTACAACGGCACTATTCACACGATGGACACGGACAAACCTCATGCCGAAGCCCTGCTCAGCGGAGACGATGGTCGCATCCTGGCAGCAGGGTCGCTGGCACAGGTTGAAGCTGCCGCGCCACGTGGCACAGCACGAACAGACCTGGCCGGTCGTACCCTGATCCCCGGTTTCAATGACGCGCATGTGCATATCTGGAAACTCGGCCTGCTGCTGACCACACAAGTGGATGCGCGCCGCGCCCTTGCACCCGATATTCCGGCCATCGTCGAGCGTTTTCGCCAGCGGGCGCAGAGCCTGCCCGCCGGGACATGGATTGTCGGACGTGGGTATAACGAGGCTGAACTGCCGGAAGGCCGTCATCTCACACGCCATGATCTGGATGCCGCCAGTACGACACACCCCATCGCGCTCACGCGCACCTGTGGTCATATGATTGTCGCCAACAGTAATGCGCTGTCACTGGCGCAGATCACGCCCAACACGCCCGACCCTCCCGGCGGCGTGATCGTGCGCGATGAAAGCGGTATGCCGACCGGGCTCCTACAGGAAACGGCGATGGGACTGCTCAACCGGGCGATGCCGGAGACTTCTGATAGGGACATGATACAGGCTATCAAAGCGGCCAACCAGCATCAGCTTGCCCTGGGGATCACCAGCGCCACCGACCCCCTGCTGACACCGGCCATCCTCAAGGTGTACCGTCAGCTTGATGCCACAGGTGAACTGATGGTGCGGATCAACGGCCTGCCTATTCGCCGTCCTGACGGCGGTACGGAAACGCTGCCCCTGCCGGAAAAGCATGTGAGCGATTTTCTACGCATCGACTGTGTGAAGTTCTTCGGAGATGGTGGCCTGAGTGGGGCCACAGCGGCCATAAGCCAACCCTATAAAGTCACAGGCGGGCAGGGTGTGCTGCGCTTTGAGACAGAAGACCTGTTCGAGTTGATGTACGAAGCCCACACGGCGGGCTTCCGCATCGCTACCCACGCCATCGGCGATGTCGCACTGGAACAGGTCATTAGCGCTTATGAGGCCCTGTATAAAACAACGCCCGGTCAGCGCCATCGCATTGAGCATCTTGGCTTACCGAGCGCAGAACACCTGCGGCGCTGTGCAGCGATATGGGTATTTGCTGTGCCGCAGACGGTCTTCCTTCCTGCACTGGGCGCGAGCTTCCGCCGCTACCTGCCGGATGCATTTATTCCGCGCTGTTACCCGGTGCGCGCCATGCTGGATGCAGGGCTGACTGTCGCGCTCAGTTCAGACGCGCCTGTCGTGCCGGATGATAATCCCCTACTGGGCATGAAAGGGGCGTTAGACCGTCAGGATCATCGCGGCGATCCTATCGCGCCGGAGCAGGCCATCAACGCCCAGGAAGCACTCTATACCTATACCATGGGCGGAGCTTTAGCCAGTGGTGACGAGCATAATCGCGGCAGCCTCTCACTCGGCAAATGGGCAGACATGGCTGTACTCAGCGGCGACCCACTGGCGACTGCACCCGACGCGCTGCTCGATCTGCATGTGGAACAGACCTATGTGGGTGGCAGGCTGGTTTATGAGGCGTAACAGCCTGCACCTCTGACTTCTGTTTGCTAAGCCGTTTGCTTATGGCCGTAAAGATCGGCCAGCGCAGCCTCGGCAGTCGGGAACCTGAACACATAACCGGCTTCCAGCAGCCGCGCCGGGACTGCCCGCTGGCCGTCCAGCACCACCTGTGACACCTCGCCAAACACGGTGTTGAGCGCGAAGCCGGGCACAGGCAGCAGTGATGGCCTGCCCATAGCCTCACCGAGTTTGCTGCTGAATTCGGCATTGGTTACGGGGTTGGGCGCGGTGAGGTTGAACGGCCCGGTCGCAGTCGAGTGACGGAGCAGAAACTTGATCGCGCCGATCACGTCGTCAAGATGAATCCAGGGCAGCGGCTGCTTACCGCTGCCCATCGGGCCACCGACAAACAGCTTAAACGGCAGTTCCAGACGTGGCAGCGCCCCGGCCTCCCTGCTGAGGACGACCCCCATGCGGATTACCGGGCGGCGCAAGCCCATACGCTCCACAGCCTCGGTCGAGGCCTCCCACTGCTTGCAGACATCGGCCAGAAAGTCATCTCCGGCAGGGGCTTCCTCGGTCAGCTCACCTTTTGGACGGATGCCGTAGTAACCCGTTGCAGATGGCTGGATCACGACTTTGGGTTTCACGCTGGCCTGCTCAATCGCTTCGATGACCGCTTTGCCAGAATTCAGGCGGCTTTCCAGCATCACCTGCTTGCGTTCATCTGTCCAGCGTGCCGGGAAGAAGCTCCCGCCGCCGATATTGGACGCGGCGAGGTTGATAATGGCATCCGCCCCATTCGCCAGTCCGCCCCAACCTCTGGCGCTCTTCGCATCCCAACCCTCGACTTTAACCTTACTGTGCAGACCTTCCACCGTACGCGGGCTGCGGCTGAGGACAATAACTTCATGCTCATCCTGTGCCAGGCTGTTTGCCAACGCCTTGCCGATTAATCCGGTGCCACCGGTAATAATGATTTTCATGGTCGCAACTCCCAAGACTTAAAGACTCAACATGATATACATCGTGATATACATAAAGAAAGCTACAGAGGTTTATTTGCTTTTGTCGATACCTGAAGCTAATCGCCTACGGTGATTTCGCCCAACAGCAGGTAATCGCCAGCATTCACAGGCAGCCTTGCCTGTGGATGATCTATATTATAGAGACCGACAATGAGCGAATAATTAGCGGGTGATAAATTATTGGGGATAAGCAGTGCGTGCTGATCGGCCACGATCTCGCCGGGTGTCCAGGTGGTGGTGAGCGCCAGCCCACCACCGGGTTCACTATCACGCTGGGTGGCCAGTGTGCCATCAGGGTTGAGAAGCTGCACAAAGACTTTGTAACGTGTGTCTAAAGGTGTGTTCGTACGCCAATCCAGACGCACTTGCAGCACATCACCAGGGTGCAAGGTGTCACTGCTGAGTGCATAACGTTCCAGCGTGATATGATCGCCAAAGCGCGCACCGGACTCCGCTGTAATCGCAGGTTTCAGCGGAGTCGTATAACGCACCAGCCGCACATCACCATACCACTGGCTGTCCACTTCATAAGCATTTGTAGTAAGCGTGCCTTCGACAACGCGATTGGGGTCGCGCTCAGTTTCACCCCAGTAAACTGCGAATATCTGCGAATGACTATCAATAATCTCCTCGACCTGCGCAAGTGTGGCAGCGTCATCTCCGCCAAGTCCAGGCGGCAGCGGGTAAACTGATGCAGTGCCATCGTAGTAATATTGGAAGACTTCTTCCTGATTGGGTGCATCCAGAATAACGGCATCATCAGGGCGCAAATCCAGTGTCAGGTCGTGCACAATCCCCCGGTAGTCATCACGCTGGTAATCGGCATCATGGTAAAGAAAGCGCAGCCCGCTCCACATATTCAGCGTGATGCCGATCATCGCCGCCACAACTGCCATACGCGGCACGATAGCAAACCCTGTACGTGGTGGCATTTCCAGCGTCCAGACGGCCCACACCCCCCGCCCCAACCACAGCGCGAAGGCGATCTGTGCGGGCAGCAGCAGCTTGAGGTTGGCCTCACGGAACAGGTCAAATACCAGGAACAAGCCAACAGGCAGCAGCGCCCAAATCATCACCAGGGCAATGTGAAACCATTCACCCACACCGCGCCGCGCCCGCAGGCCGAAGACCAGCAAGATCAGCACGATGGCAATCCAGCTAGGGTCATTCTCACGATACGTCACACCGAAGCTGAACCAGCCGACCAGCATCCCCAGCGCTTCGGGGAAGCTGACCGCCGTGCCTGTATTGGGCCAGGTCATGATCTGGGCCAGCGCCTGGGGCAGCCAGGGCAGATAAAGCGCGATGCTCAGCAGGTTCGCACCAATATAATAAGGCAGGGCGTGTACAGGGCCGAACTTGAAACCCGCCCGTATCCACCAGACAAGGACAATGACTCCCTGTGCCAGCATGAAAAAGGGATAGGCATACTGTGTCCATAACCCTGCTGTGTTTACCAGCGCCAGAGCCAATGCCCAGATTTTGTGTGGGGATCGCAAAAAACCCACCAGACACCACATCCCCAACACGGCCCACAGCGCCAGCAGCGAATACATGCGTGCTTCCTGCGCGTAAGTGATGTGGAAGGTATTGAGCGTGATAAACAGCGCGGCGGCCAGGCCAGCCAACGGGCTGAACAGCCGTTTACCGAGCGCACAGGTTACGGCGATGCTGAGTACGCTGGCAAGCAATGAGAAGGCACGCAGCGCGAACTCGCTCTCGCCGGTGAACACCAGCCAGATTTTGAGGAGCCAATAATAACCGGGCGGGTGAATATCGCGGGCGGCATGGGCGGCAATATCGGCAAAGCCCCGTGTGGCCTGCACATAGCTGCTGCCCTCGTCGTTCCATAAGGACTGTGCGCCCAGCAGATGCACCCGCAGGGCGAAGGCCAGCAGTAAAGTGCCCAACGCCAGGATGTTATATAGCCCTTCACCCCCCGTTCCCCTCTCCCACCAGGGACGAAGGGGAGACTTTTTAAGTTCCTCTCCCTGGGGGATGGGAGAGGAACGTTTCGCAGAGGTGAGGGGTTGCCGATCTTCTCTCATCGCCGTGACCGCGCCCATAACGCGCTGCCAATGATCCACGCCAGCATTCCGGCAAAGATGGCTGCCCCCGCCACCAAGGGGAACAGGTTTTCATACGTGCGATCCAGCACGGTGATGGAGTCAATGGAAAAGCTGCCCTCTCCAAATCCCAACATGCGTATTCTGTGCGTTTGGGGTAAGAGCGACTTGACGAAATGCACCCGATACCATCCGGCCTGTTCTAAGCTTGAGGTATTAGAAGCACTAAACAAAAATGATTCGCCGTTTACTTCGGCAGATGGCGGTGGTTCTGAACCTGCCATCTGCACAATGACATCGGTCGCCCATGCGCTAAATTCGGCCTCAGTTGTGGTTAAAAATTGCCCAAATTGAGATTGTTCTGAATTTTGTGTCTGAACGTCGTCAGCATGGCTTACCGCCCAATGCTCGGCCTGATACACGCCGGGGTACAGCACCGGCTGCTGGATGGTGATGTAATCACGCATGGAATCATAGACAGGCAGTGGGGTAAAGTCCGGCTCGACCATGCGGAAGTAGTACCAGCTCTGGTTGATCTCGCTGTCGGATGGGCGTTTGAAAAACCAGTAGAAGATCGGCCCTACCCAGGGCCATTCCTCCTGCGCCCGTTGATACGCCAGCGGCATATAATGCGCGGCCTGCTGCTCGGTCACAATGCCGAAGCTGCCATAAAGCGATGTGACGATGCCGGGTTCTTCTGGCTGCGGATTCCAGGCCGCCTCGGTGATCCAGACGGCTTTATGTGCGTCATCGTTAGCTACCATCACATCACGCAGGTACTGATGGCGGCCATAATTGACGGACGTGGTACGCATCCGGCGGTCTGTCGGCCCGCTGTTGAGGCCATACCCCTGCGCCGCCAGTACATCGAAGCAGTCCCCTGCGCCCGCATCATACATGCGCTGCAAAAACACCATATCCATTACGTTCATACCATCCAGTGCAATTGTCGGCGCAACTGCCCCAGTGATAACCACGATCTGTGGATCAACTGATTTGAGCATGTCATAAGTGCGGCACAGCAATTCGGTATAGGCTTCCGGGTTGACGAACTGCTCGCCCCATTCAGGGTAAATATTCGGCTCGTTCCATACCTGATAGTAATGCAGGCGGCCCTGATAACGCTCCGCCACTGCCACTGCATAATTCACAAAGTCCTGAAGCTCATCGGGCGGCGCGAGGCTGCCGATGTCGGGATTGCCACGTGACCATGCAGGGGGATTATCCAGCCGCACCAACATCTTCAGGTCGTACTGTTCGACTAAGGCTACAATCTGGTCATACTTGTCCCATGCCGAGATCACACCCACTGCCTCGACGTTACGGCGATCTTCAAAGTCACCACGCCCGTGAATCTCGATATCTTCCCAGGGGAACTGCTGTCGTATCCAGGCAAACCCGGCCTCGCTCACCATCTGCACGATACGCTCACGTTTCTCCGGCTCGACTTCTAATTGAAGAAATACGTTGATGCCATAAGGGCTTTCATGAGCATGGTTGACCGGGGTCAGCGGAGCCGTCCTGAGCGGTACACGGGTGAAGTTACCCGCCCATTCCACCATGCCGCGCATCTGTGCCAGAGGGGTTTCCTCACCAGTCTGCGACCAGAAGAAGCGCCATGCCAACCCGCGATTCGCCAGATCAAGCATCAGCAGCACCACAAAAATCAGCGCAACAGCCAGCCCAATGCCTACCGCGCGCCAGTGTCCAGTTCGGAGTTGATTTCTCATAGCGCAGGATTATAACGGGAAGATCAGCCACGTGGACAGACAGAATCAGGACATTTGACAGAGGCTCAATCTCTGCTTTTCCGTTATAATAACAGCAAGATACTGAATCGCAGTGACGCAAAGACCACAAAGTTTTAATTCTCTGGGCCTTTTGCCCTTTCGCGGTTTCAAGTTCAATGGGAGAAAAGATCATGGTAAGCAATGGTGTGGACAAGGCGGAACACCTTGTTGAAGAGGTGAAACAGGAAATGACCGATTTCAAGCGCGAAGCCTATCAAAAGGCCGAGGATGTGCGCAAGGAAGCAGTCAAGCAACTCAACAATGTGGCGGAGACGATCCGCAGGGAAGTGCGCGATAACAAAGCCGACAACGAATCGGTCAAACGGGCGGATGAAATCGCCAAGCGACTGGAAAAGACGGCGCATTATCTGAACAATCATTCTGTAGATGAAATGGGTGAACAGGCGACGAAGGTCGTCACACGTAACCCGTGGCGCGCGGTTATCGTGGCGCTGGTGATCGGTCTTGTTATGGGACTGATTATGCGCGGCGACGGCAAGTAAACTTAAAATTTAAGTGCCATCTCTTCACGCCGGGCTAGGTTTCGCCCGGCTTTTGATTTAGGATTGTCGTTAGGCTAAACTGTGGGGCAGGATTTAAATTTACTCCTGCAACACCGCATAAGCTGCTGACCAAACGAAAGGACACCGGAGCGCACACTCGCCCATAACAACCATGTTCAAATTCATGATGATTTTTCAGCAACCGGCCAATATCGCCGAGTTTGAAAGCGCCTATAATGACCTGCTGGCGCTGGTCGAACGGATGCCGGATATTCGACGGCGGCAGGTCATCAGTGTTCTGGGCAGCCCCCTGGGCACGTCCAGCCTTTACCGGATTCTCGAAGTGTATTACGACACACAGGCCGCGCTGGAAGACTCACTCAAATCCCCTGCCGGGCAAGAGGCAGGTGGCGAACTGCAACGTTTCCCAGCGGGTTCTTTTGAACTCATTTTCGCAGAGGTTTACGAGGAAGATGGCGGCCACACAACCACAGGGGATCACTAAATGCAGGCATTGAAAGAACGTATTCAGGCCGAGGGACAAAACCTGGGTAACGGCATCCTCAAGATTGACAGCATCCTCAATCACCAGATTTATCCCGACCTGATGGTGGAGATGGGGCAGGAAATGGCACGGCGCTTTGAAGGCATCGTGGTAGACCGTATCCTTACCGCCGAAATTTCCGGCATTGCCCCAGCATTGATGACCGGTATTGTGCTGGGTGTACCGGTAGTCTATGCCCGCAAGAAAAAACCGATCACGATGGCCGGGCCAGTTTTTCTGGAAACCGCACCCAGCCACACCAAAGGCGGCGAAGTGCCGCTGCTGGTGTCTGCCGAGTTTTTACATGCGGGTGAACGGGTGCTGATTATTGACGACTTCCTGGCGACAGGGAAAACACTGCTGGCACTGGCACGGATGGTTGCCAGCGCGAAGGCGGAACTGGTTGGCGTGGGCACGGTCGTCGAGAAGTCCTTCGAGGGCGGGCGAGAGCTGCTGCTCAAGGCAGGCTATCTCCATGTTCCGGTGGAGGCACTGGTCACGATCGTCAACATGGATAACGGCCAGATCGTGCTGGCGGAGTAACAATGACTGACCCACGTGAAGGTGGCATCGTTATTATTGACTTTGGTTCACAGTACACGCAGTTGATCGCCCGCCGTATACGTGAGCAGCAGGTTTATGCCGAGGTTTTGCCACCAGAGACCGACCCGCTGCACATGAACCAGCACAGGCCGCGTGGTTATATTCTCTCCGGCGGGCCGAACAGTATCTATGAGCCGGACGCGCCACAGCTCCCCTGGCACATCCTGGAGGCGGAAAAGCCTGTGCTGGGCATCTGCTACGGGATGCAGGCGCTTACTTATGCCCTGCGTGGGCGGGTTGCCCCGGCCCAGGCACGGGAATACGGCGCGGCGCGCATCAGCCATACGCTCGAAAACCCCCTGCTCCATAATTTGCTAACCCCACTCCAGGTATGGATGTCACACGGAGACCGCATCGAAGAGCCGCCGCCAGGTTTTGCCTCACTGGCAAGCAGCGACAATTCGCCCTATGCCGCGATGGGTGATCTGGAGCGCGGGCTGTATGGTATTCAGTTTCACCCGGAGGTGACACACACGCCGCAGGGCACGGAAATTTTGCGCAACTTCCTGTTTAACGTGTGTGGGTGCGAGCCGAAATGGTCGTCACAGTCATTCATCGACGACGCAGTGGAGACTATTCGTGCCAGAGTCGGTCAGGAACGGGTGCTGCTGGGCCTCAGCGGCGGGGTAGATTCGGCGGTGGTGGGCGCGCTGCTCAATAAGGCAATTGGGTCGCAATTAACCTCAATCTTCGTCAATACCGGGATGCTGCGCAAAGATGAGCCGCAGGAAGTAGTCGAGATTTTCCGGCACGGGCAGGGCATGATCCTCGTGACGATTGACGCAACCGAACAGTTCCTCAGCGGGTTGCAGGGTGTGACCGACCCGGAACAGAAGCGTAAGCTTATCGGTGGGCTGTTCATTGATGTATTTAGCGAAGAAGCGCGCGCGCTGGAAGGCGTAAAATACCTGGCGCAGGGCACGATTTACCCGGATGTGATTGAGAGCGCCGCCAGCAGCAATCAGTCGCGGGTTATCAAGAGCCATCATAATGTCGGTGGCCTGCCGGATGATCTGCATTTTGAACTGGTGGAACCTATTCGGGACCTGTTCAAGGACGAGGTGCGGCATGTAGGCACAGCGCTCGGCCTGCCCGATCATATCGTCTGGCGGCAGCCCTTCCCAGGCCCTGGCCTGGCAGTGCGCTGCCTGGGAGAAGTCACGTGGGAACGGCTCGAAACGCTGCGCGAGGCGGATGCTATCTTCCGAGAAGAGCTGGAGCAGGCGGATTTGCTGCGCAAGGGCACAGCGCAGTCCTTCGTGGTACTGCTGCCTGTACGCAGTGTGGGCGTGATGGGCGATGAACGCACTTATGAAGAAGTGGTCGCGCTGCGTTCAGTCACGACAGACGACTTCATGACTGCCGATTGGTCACGGCTGGATTATGACCTGCTGGCACGAGTAAGCAACCGCATCGTTAACGAAGTCCGCGGCGTGAACCGGGTCACATATGACATCACCAGCAAGCCCCCCGGCACGATTGAGTGGGAGTGAGTGCGAATAAGCGCAGGTTGCTTAAACTTGTCGGATACACCATTTAGCCATTTACCCAGTTAATATCTGCGAGTTTAACCCAAACATAGCGAATTGTGGTTATAAGGAGAATAACATATCAAATTTCAGCAATTACGATTTGTGTGTACATGTTTAGCCTTCTACTTCCTCATAACAGTAATTGTGCCAAGATCTATAGTTGCTCAACTTGAAAATCCAGCAGATGCAATAGAAACACTGGATTGGAGTTCAAAAAACAACTTGGCGATTGGCTACAGTCTTGGAAGCATTCAAGTCCTTCATTCATCAGGACAGGTAATAACCTCCCTGAATTCTGGATCATCAACGCAGTCAATAGCCTGGAGTCCAAACGGCAGGAAATTAGCATTTGCTAACCGATTTGGAGAAGCTTGGATTTGGGATTTAATAAGTAGCCAAACCATACCCGTACCTTCAACAATGCAATATGTTAGCGGATTAGCCTGGAATTTAAATGGAACTAAGTTGGCATTAGCAGGCAAAAATGGAAGTGGTTCTGCTTCTGACAACCAGATACAGATCTGGGATACAACATCGCAGATATTAAGCGTGATCAAAATTCCTTTCCAAGATGCGGATATCAACACAGTAATTTGGAATCCCATTAGTGCTAACGAATTAGCTACAGGCACTCATTCTAACGCCGTAGCAATTTGGAATGTTTCAACTGGAGACAATGTAAGACTTTTACACTTGCCAGAAAATACTTCTGTTTTTTCCATGGCCTGGAAAGCTGATGGAACTCAACTTGCCGTAGGAAGCGATACTGGTATTTTAACCCTTTGGAATACAACAACTTGGCAACCAATAACAATGATTATAGGGGGAACTATAGATGACTTAGCATGGAGTAGAGATGGTAGGCTAGCCATAGCGAATTTCAACTCTGTAAAGGTCTTAAACACTACAACTCAGCAAATCTTGCAAATATTTCCGACAATTATGGCTGTGAATGCTGTCGCATGGAGTTATGATGGAAATAATCTAATTTATGGTGGTCTGGAAGGTATAGCAACCACTTTGTTTTTACCCACGATGCCCGCCAGGTAAAATTTATGTGCTACTCCTTATCAATTAAACTACTACTGTTTTGCATAATGATTTGCTGCTTAAGCATTCCTTATGCAAGTCACGCGCAACAAGAGATTAATCAGCCGCTGGCCTCTGTTAGAACAGGAGTTGAGATCTACAAAGTGGAGTGGCATCCTAACGGAACAGTTTTAGCGGTCGCGACAGCAGATGGAGTGAAATTGTATGACCAAAATCTACAACCTGTAGCACAAATGTACGCTGGAAGCGATATTTATTCACTTGCTTGGAGTCCATCAGGAAATGAACTAGCATTGACAAATGTCAATAACCTGGAAATATGGAATTGGAATGGTATATCTTCCAACAGTTGGCAACATTACAGGGTTCTGAGGCGCAATTAAATGTGCTGTGGAGACCTGATAGCACACAAATCGCAACAATAGAGGGTGGAGTTTTTCCCGAAACTTGGCAAGGACGTGTTCAGATTTGGGATGTGGCTTCCCAACAGAAGGAACACAGCATTGATGTTACTTTTTATTTCGAGAGAAATTTTCCGATCTCCAATCGGCTTAATTGGAATCCCTCTGGCCTACCTCTGTTAGCGGTTGTAGGTGGCATATTAGAAGAAATTAATGGAAGTGTTGTTGTTGATACAGTTGCAACAATATTTCTAATTAACACTGATGTGGGTTATATAGACAAGGAAATACCTTTAGTTACAAACTATGTTGGTTCAGCGGTTGTGTGGTATCCATCAGGCGGGAAAGTCATTGTCAGCGATCCGGCGGGATTTGGCGTGTATGATATCGCTACCAACCAATATGAAGGCGCAACTTCGTTTCATGATTATGTAAAAGTCCTCGCTTGGAGTCCGAATGGGCGCTATCTGGCAGCAAACGACAATATTTATGATTACACCACTGGTGCCTATCTTGGTTTCTTTACTCGAATCTCAGAGATTCAAGCAATAGATTGGCATCCCGATGGGAGCAAGTTAGCGACGGTTAGTGGCTTTGGCAATATAAAGATCGAGGATGCAACATTACTCTCAGGTTTTCAAGTCAATCCAATAGCCAACGCTGGTATCGACCAAACATTGACTAACGGAGACGACTCAGAATCAGTGACTCTTGATGGCTCAGCTAGCAGCGACCCGGATGGCACGATTGTCAGCTATATCTGGACAGAAAACGGCCAGCAGATCGCTACCGGGGTCACCTCGCAGGTGACATTGACCACTGGTGTACATGTCATCACCCTCACCGTAACCGATAACGATGGCCTGACCCACAGCGATGAGGTCGTTATCACTATCACGATGCCTGGCACCGGCCTCCGCGGGGAATACTTTGATAATGCCGACTTTACGGGCTTCAAATTCGCCCGTATCAATCCCCAGGTCAATTACGACTGGGGAACCGGTTCACCCAAAGGCATCTGAATTCCGTTTTAGTTCTTTGCTCCAGGAATTGCTTGTACAAATGTCCCTCATTTTACAGGAAACGAAATCATGAACCACCGCCAACCAAAGAACCTAACGCGCCGGGCGTTTCTCTGGCGTGGCCTGACTATACCTGCCGCGCTGGTGCTGGCAGCCTGTGGAGGCCGTCCGTTCAGTGAGGTCTTCTCCGATATAGCGGGGGGAGAACCAGAGGCCGATACCACCCTCACACTGCTGCCCACCCCAGCCTGCGATGATGGTGACGAACCTACTATCGCCCAGACCGAAGGCCCGTTTTACACACCGGATACCCCCCTGCGCACCTCATTTCTCGGCCCTGATGTCACCGGGCTGCGTATGGTCCTGAGGGGTTATGTGCTGACGACGGACTGCCAACCGGTCGCCGGGGCACTGGTCGATTTCTGGCATGCCGATGACGCGGGTGTGTACGACAATGCGGGCTACAAGCTGCGCGGCCACCAGTTCACGGACGCAAACGGGCGTTACACGCTGGAGACCATCAGGCCAGGATTGTACCCAGGCCGAACCCGTCATTTTCATGTCAAAGTGCAGGCCGCTAATCAGCCTGTTCTGACCACCCAGCTCTATTTTCCCGATGAGCCGGGCAACGCCAGTGATGGTATTTTCAACCCGCTGCTGCTCATGCAGGTGCAGATTGCTGACGAAGGCCTGCTTGGCGCATTTAATTTTGTATTGAATATCTAGTGCTGGCTGCGCGATGTAATTGATTTAGCAGCTTGGGGCGGCCTCACACTTCATCCCAACCCGACTCTAACATTATTTTTGTGTTGCATGTGTTAAGCTATGCAGAATTGTACTGGTTCCATCTGCCAGGGGGACAGCGGTGAATAAACATCGGCTAAGAGTCGTTGCCAAGCCCTTCAAAGCAGTGATACAATGATAGGTGATGATAAAATTCTTCGACCACTATTTACAATCCGGCTCCTCCCCCCGTCTGACAGTCTACTTTTGCCAGCACGTCTATGGTTTTGTGTCATTCTTTTCCCGCAAGACGGCAGAAATGAGATGACTTATGCCAAATCATGAACCGGAAACCCGTGGAGTCAAACTGGTGGATATTCCACTTGTGAAGCGGTTGGTCGAGAATGGCACGATTCTGGACAGCGA
>JBGSXK010000047.1:0-2315 GCA_041751455.1 Anaerolineae bacterium | reverse complement strand
ATCTATGCCTCGCCCGGCGCTCCGCCGCCGGGGGTTCCTGTACGAAATCGTAGAAACCGCGATCCTGATCATAGCGATTTACGCACTGGCAGACTTGGCTAGTGTACGCTTTTATGTGGATGGCCCCAGCATGGAGCCAACTTTTTACACCGGCCAGCGTGTTATTGTCAGCCGTGTAAATTATTTACTGGGGGAACCCGATCGTGGTGAAATCATCGTATTCGATTCGCCAGATCGCCCTGGTATTGACCCACCTCTGATTAAGCGCATTATCGGCCTGCCGGGCGATGTAGTGGAAATGCGTAATACACAGGTTTATATCAATGACCGAGCCTTAAATGAGCCTTACATTAACGAAGTCTGTAACACAGGTAGCTGCCCGGATGGACGTTGGGAATTGGGCACAGAGGATTACTTTGTAATGGGGGATAACCGCAATCGCAGTCGTGATTCGCGTCGCTTTGGCCCGGTACAGCGTGAGCATATTATTGGTGAGGCACTGGTGCGTTATTGGCCACCAGCGGATTGGGATCTGCTTTATAAAACCCGCTATCCTGAAGACCCTTATCAGTAGAACCTGCGTCTATCTGCTTTTGCCCTGTTGCTAAGGTTAGTGCTGCGCATGAGCTTGGTTAGAAACGGGAGACCATTGAGCGATTCTGGGTTTAAATACGGGTAAAATAGCTTTAAGCAATAATGCTTAACATTTTCAATAGTAGTTACGGGGCTTTTGATCGCAGTATGAGCGCTGGCATCATTCTCGTGGTAGAAGACAACCAAGACAATATGAAACTCATTACCGAGATACTCACTTCGCTGAATTATGAAGTATTGAAGGCCACAGATGGCGAACAGAGCATCCTGGTTGCGGAAGCAGAACAGCCGGATTTGATTTTGATGGATTTATCGCTGCCACGTATGGACGGCTGGACCGCAGCCCGTGAGATTAAGTCACATGATGCCCTAAAAACCATTCCTGTGATTGCGCTGACAGCTCATGCCATGATAGGTGATCGGGAACGCGCGCTGGCTGCCGGCTGCGATGATTATCTCTCTAAGCCCATCATCCTGCGAGAACTGGTCAGTAAACTGACAAAATATCTTTCTGGAGAGCGGGGTAAGCCTGGTGAAAGTTCTCATAGCGGATGATAACCCGGATGCTCGCCAGCTTATCAAAGATATACTCTCAATGATGCAGTTGGAAGTGGTGATGGCGCACGACGGGCCAGAAGCCCTGACTAATGCTCAGACTCACCTGCCTGATTTGATTATTCTGGACATCAATATGCCCGGAATGACCGGGTTTGATGTGTGTACAGTGTTGAAGGCCAGCGCAGAGACAGCACATATCCCGGTGATTATGCTGACAGCGCTCAATGATGTAGAGAATCGGGTGCATGGCCTGGATATGGGCGCAGACGATTATCTGACCAAGCCTTTTAATCCCCGCGAATTAATTGCGAGAGTCGAAACACGGCTGCGTGCCAAGCTGGAATCGGATGAACTGCGGTTGACGCAGCAGCTTATGCGCCAGACCTTTGAACGTTTTGTCCACGCCTCGGTGGTGCATGAGTTGTTGAAAGACCCATCGCGGGTGCAGCTTGGTGGTAAGATGCAAGAAGTGACAGTCATGTTTGCCGATATGGAAGGTTTCACCACACTTTCGGAGTACACCGACCCACAGGCCCTACTTAGTGTACTCAACAGTTATCATGATCTGGTGGTCAGCATCATCCAGCAGCAGAACGGGACAATTGATAAATTCCTGGGGGATGGCGTGATGGCGCTGTATAACACCCCTCTTGCCTTGGAGCATCATGCACTGTTTGCAGTAGAAACGGCGTTATTTGTGCGGGACGCGCTAAAGAATTTTCATGCGGGTTTTCCACCAGAACATCGTATGGGCATTAATTTCGGCATTCATACAGGTATGGCTGTGGTAGGTAATGTGGGCACACCGCAGATCATGGATTTCACAGCGGTGGGAGACACGGTGAATATTGCTTCGCGTTTACAGGGATTGTGCCATAACAGCCAAATTCTCATCAGTGATGCCACTTATGAACGAGTCAAGGAGCAGGTCATCGCCCGACCTATCGGGGCAGTGCATGTCAAAAACCGTCAGGAAGCCATTATCACCTATGAGGTTTTGGAGCTGGCGCATTGAGTGAACATCTTATTCTCTGGGGTCTCCCATCGTCGATGTCAGTAAGCCTTGAAGGGGCTTTACGTGATCATGGTTACATACCACACGTCCCGCTTAATGCTGACGAGGTGCTAGATCGTACTGTCGCGCTCTCACCTAAAGCTGTGCT
>JBGSXK010000046.1:0-10406 GCA_041751455.1 Anaerolineae bacterium | reverse complement strand
AATATAATCCGGGCCACCTGCCACGCTGATAGGGTGAAGGTCGGGAAGCTGGTCATTCTGGATACCTCGACTGGTGCGCGGTGAGATGCGAATTCCAGCATCCACCAGAAGGACTTTACCACCCATACGAATTAAGGTGCTGCTCGCGCCGACTTCATCCGCACCACCCAGGAAGGTCAGTTCCATAGTATTTACTCCTTAAAAACATCTACAACCCGT
This sequence comes from Anaerolineae bacterium, assembly GCA_041751455.1. Lineage (GTDB taxonomy): Bacteria > Chloroflexota > Anaerolineae > Aggregatilineales > Phototrophicaceae > JAIOHN01. Next base: position 10,187 of record JBGSXK010000046.1, on the reverse strand, counting down.
TAGAAGCATCCCGTTAATGTGCCACGCAAAGCACACTAGCGGCAGGCTTCTAGCGCCTGTATTCACGATAATACAGTATCCGCATCTCTGATTGCAAACGTAATGTCTTTCGTTATCTTCTAATTTAACGCTTAACCCCGGTGTCCTATACGCAACGAGAGTCCTGTATAATGCGTATACGCTAATAGCAAAACACTTTGCTGCCCTATTCTGGAGACTCCCTACAACAAGGAGAAATTTCTATGCGACGTATATTTACTCTGATCGCACTTGTTCTGCTGCTGTCTGCTGGCAGCGGTGTGCTGGCACAGGAAGCCCCGACGGTCTTCTGTGGCAATCTGGCACAGGCGGACTGTGATCTGCTTACCCAATCCCATACCACCATGCAAACAGTGGATTCTGGCAATGCTTCTTTCAATCTTAACGTCAATCTGTCTGGAATTCCTGATGCCCCCGATAACATGAACTTCAGCATCACAGGCACCGGGGCCTTCGCAGGGTCAGGTGCGCTTAATTCCCTAAGTGATATGGGTACAGACCCTGCGGCGATGGAATTTGGCACGATGCTCCCCGCCTTGCTGAGCGCACTGGAGACCTTCAGCGGTGAAATCTCGCTGGTAGTGAACATTCCCCCGGAACTGGCCGAGGATATTCCAGCCACTATCCCGCTCAACCTGCGACTGGTGAACGGTGTAGGCTACATTGATTTTGACGCACTCCAACCCATCACTAATGATCCTTCACTGACGGGGTGGGGCGGGCTGGACTTTGTCAGTCTGGTACGCGATCTGCTGGCACAGCAACCTGACCTGTTCGATCAACTCACGGATATGTCCAGCATGTCTATGGGCGGCATGGACACGGAGATGATGATGCAGTTCAACGATCCCTCTTTCCTGGCCCGTTTCCTGAGTATTCAGCGCGCGGTCGATGAAGGCGGCAGCGCGGTCTTCGAGACTACAATTGACTTTAACGCTCTGATGTCTGACCCTGAGCTTCAGGACACGATCCGTGAACAGATCACAGATCAGGCCGCCATGCAGGGGGAAACAATGACCCAGGAAGAAATCGACATGGCGTTGGAGATCAGCACACAGATGTTCGAGAATTCCACATTTACTGTGCGCGAAGTGATTGACCCGGCGACAGGTTATAAACGCAGCACCAGTGTGTCGATGGTGCTGGATATGAGCAGCCTGGCGGAGCTGGCCGAAGAGCAGGGCGAAAGCATGGACGCAGCGCCAATTATTGCCTTTGATTTCAGCGTGAGCCTGGATAACCATAACAGCACCGCCGCTATCAATGCACCGGAGAACGCCAGTCTGTTCCCGTACCAGATGCTGTTGGGGATGGCGGGCAGCATGTCTGAAGGGCCCCTGGTAGAAGTCACACCGGAAGTCACCGAGTAATCGTTTTTCCAGGTAAGCAATGCTACACTCATGCAGGGGCGACAACATGTCGCCTCTGTCGCTTTAAGAGGGTCAGATAATGAATATTGTGCTTCTCGATTTTCCCGACTCATTTGAAACAGAGCGCCTGCTCATTCGTGCGCCGCGCAAAGGCGATGGGCAGTCCATCTATGAAGCTGTCAAAGAGTCGCTGCCTGAACTTCAACAGTGGATGGAATGGGCACAGCAGGTTGAATCCGTCGAAGAATACGAGATTCGCACGAGACAAGCGGCAGCGAGCTATCATTTACACCAGAATATGAATCTTAGGCTTCATCGTAAGGCCGATGATGAACTGGTTGGTGTGTGTGGGGTTCATCTGAAAGCTGTGGAAGTGCCCAGCTACGAGATTGGCTACTGGATAAGAACATCGTACAGTGGCAAGGGGTATATTACCGAGGCGGTAAATGCCATTACGCAACTGGTTTTCGAACATCTGCACGCCAACCGCATTGAAATCCACTGTGATGCAGATAATAAACGCAGTGCCTCTGTCGCGGAGCGCTGTCACTATAATTTAGAAGCACGTCTGCGGCATCATCGGCGCAATAGACAGGGGCAGCTTTCCGACACACTTATCTATGTGAGATTTCCAGAAGCTTAACTGATGAAATCTGTCTACCGCACACCTTTCAACTACTTCGATCTGATCGAGACATTTCCCAAACCCGGCTGCGCCATCTGTAACCTGCTGCAACGTGACGTACAGCAGTATATTGACAATATGCTGTTCGAGTTTGCCAATGATTCCAGCCTGCGCGCGGTGTTCGCTGCCGGGCGAGGAATGTGCTTTGAACATGGCCAGATGATGCGTTACAACAAGATCGGTAATGTCATTGGTATCGCCCGCTTATATGGCGACACACTGGATGAAGTGCTGCGCATCATAGATGAAACCCCGCTGGAAACCAGGGAACCTCCAGGCTGGCAGCGTCTTGTTGGGGCAACCGCAAAAGCAAATGGAGGCAAGCTGGCTGATAAACTGGAACCTGTCGAGCAGTGTCCGGCCTGTGCCCGTATGAATGAAGATGAGCGCGGCTATGCCGGGATTTTCGATAAATACATTCATGATCCCCTTTTTCACGAACCCTATCGGGCCTCTGAAGGTCTTTGTCTGCCACATTTCCGATGCGTCCTGCGCGAGGCACACACGCCGGACAGCCTACGCCGCATTATTGAGATTCAGCATGACATCTGGCACGACCTGCGCCAGGAAGTTGCCTTATTTATGGACAAGCAGAATTACGAACGCATGGGCGAACCTATGGGCAAAGAAGGCAACAGTTGGATTCGGGCGATTTTACGGATGGCAGGGGAGCGCGGCATCTTCGGTACACGGCGCTGAGTGGTGCGTGTTGTTACTGCTGCTGGGTGTAGACGGCAATCGTGCCCGCCTGCATGACCAGACTCCAATGGGTTTCCACGTCCTGCACCAGAGCAGCGAGGCCGGGGACATGCACAATCCCCCATTTCCGCCACAGGTCATCGACCACGATAAAGCTTGCCTGAGCGTAACCCGGATTAAACGTGAACCGTGATATGGGGATGTCACCGGGCAGATGTACCACCTCAACACCCTCATAAGCAATGACCATCTGAAAATCAGCGGTGCGGGCATGAAACAACCAGCCAACCCCCGGCGAGGCGATAACCACATCATGCTCAAGCGTATGCGCATTAATGAATGTGGCAACTTCCCGTGCATGGTCAGGGTTAATCAGGAAGTCGTCAATATCGGTCACATAACGATGCTGAACCTGGTGCAGGGTATGGCGTACACTGTCACCCAGAGGGATACCCACGACCAGCGCCATCCCTGTTACAGCTAGTATTCGCTTGTGTCCCAGAGTCTGCCATACACCATCCAGCGCAGCACCCATCCCTAACGCCACCCAGGGCAGCAGCGGAATAACATAATAGAAACTAAGGCTAAACAGCGCCACTGTTCGCCCCAGAGCAACCAGCGGGAAGAAGAGGCAGAGCACAACCACCCAACGATAATCGCGGTCAGTGATCCAGAAAACGCCCAAAAAGCCCAGCGCGAACCAGAAACTTCTGTTAAACAGGATGCTGTAATTCCGGTGCACATTCTCGACCTGCTCAGGGATGGTCAGTGTATTGAGGCGTGTCAGGGTGTAGCGCAGGTCAAACCAGAATGCGCTGGGAGCAACCAGCAGCATGACGGCGGCATAAATGGCAAACGGCAGCAAGATCACCGGCAGCGCCCGGAGTGCATCCTGCCAGCGCGTGACCCCCACAACCAGCAGAAATGGCAAAATCAGGGTTCCCATCATCAGGTCTGTGACCAGCCCCAGGCCAAGCGCCAGCGCTCCTAAAGCCAACCATGCCCGGCTGAGGGTACGGGTATAGACCACCATCCCCCAGACGAGCAGCATCATAAACAGTGTAAGCAGGTTGTAGCTGAACCCAAAGCGACTGTAAAGCACCGCATCGGGGAAGATTGCGAGGCTTAAGGCGGCAAACACGGCCAGTGAGCGCCGCTTGCTCAGGTGAACGGTCATTACAAATAACAGCGCCACGCTGAGGACACCCAGCATCCCCGTCAGGCCGCGCAGCGTTCCCATGCCTTCGCCGAACAGTACGCTGGATACCGCCAGTAAAAGGTGAAACAGCGGCAGCCGCGCAAATAACAGCACCGAATCCTCAATCGCCAGATACTGCACCTGCCCCTGTAAAAGATGATGCACGATGTTGAGGTGGGTGGCTTCATCGGTGTACCACATCGGATTATCGGTATGATATTGGAGTCGCAAAGAGGCCGCCAGCAGCAGCACGCAGAGCAAAGCCAGGAAGGTTGGGGCAGCATCTTTTTGAATCATCAGGCTTTTAATATAGCCTTAACACATTAGACCATTATGGTTGATGGCGCTGAAGATGGGCAAGAGCCACATTGGTTACAGGCAGAGGTTGGGGAATAGGCTCCGATAAGAGCAACAAACTTAAGACTCCGTGCCTGAGAATAGGAATAGCTCTATCTTCCTATCTACCTTTAACCGCGCGCTTCTGCGTTGTGTGCTAGAATGGCTTATTGGAGTAAAGCAAAGCACAGGAGACTTCTTATGAACCGAGGAAAAACCATGGTACTGGTGCTGGCACTGGTGCTGCTGATCGTGAGTGTCACCGTACAGGCACAATCTGCCCCTCTCGCCAGCGCGGTGAATACCCCGGTGGATCGGGTCTTCGCTTCCTGGCAGCCGTTTACAGGTGGCGTGATGATGTGGTGGTCAGATACCGATCAGATCTGGGTTATGCTCAATAATGGGACGATGCAGGTCTATACGGATATCTGGGCGCAGGGAATGCCTTATCCTACCGCATCCCCACCCGCTGGTTACTTCACGCCGATTATGGGCTTCGGCGCGATCTGGCAGGCATTAGGTGGTGGCAACAGTACACTGGGCTGGGCCATGTCAGAGCATGTGGGTTATGATACCGCCGCGCGCCGTAGTTCCGGCAGCGAAATGCAAATCCAGGGGCCGGGCAATACCCTTTATGCCGTGACACTGGCACAGGGCGCAAGCGGTGGCACCTGGCGCGTGATCAGCTACGGCTAAACCTGACAGCAAATTCGATTAAAGGGGCGCGGCAGACAAGGCCACGCCCCCTTCGGGTGGTTCTATCGGCAGCCGCACAATGAACTGTGTTCCTGCTTTTTCCTCGCTGCGAAACGCTAGCGTCCCGTTCAAGGCCTCTACCGCATTCTTGATAATGGTCATGCCCAGCCCAGTGCCCTTGATATCGTAGGCATTGGCAGCACGGTAAAATGGCTCGAACAGATGTAACTGGTCAGCCTGTGGAATACCTATGCCATAATCGCGTACGGTGAGGACGACCCAGCCGCCATCACGCTCTAAGGTGACCTCGACAGGGGCCGTAGACGGAGAATATTTGATGGCATTAGAGATCAGATTGGTGATAATCTGCCTCAGCAGGCGTGGATCCATTGAGACTAACTCAAAGCTTTCGGATGATTGGAACTTCAGTGGATGTGACGCACCGCTGCTCTGCTGCATTTCCTCCAGCAACTCGCGCAGGAAGCGGGGTAAATCCAGCCGCTCCGGCCTGACCTGTACACGTTGTTCTGTGGCCTGGTTAATGAGCAGGACCTGATCGATCATATCGCTAAGCAGACTGATCTGATCATCAATGCGGTGCAAATGCTCCAGGCGGCGCTGTGCCGTAAGCTGCTCGTGATAACGTTCCAGCATATCCCGCGAGGATTTGATCACCGCCAGTGGGGTGCGGAATTCATGCGAAATCACAGAGATAAATCCCTCACGCATGTGCAGCACTTCTTTTTCCAGCGCCAGTTGTACGCGCAGACGCTCTGATTCCAATGCCTGCGCGGCCATGTGCTTTTGTGTGGTGATATCGGTCAGCACCAGCACTGCATAACTATCGAGAACGGCATCCATTCGATATGTATTTATAGAGATCGGGCGTAACTGGACTCGCACGCAGCGGCGAGTCACTGGGTCTACAAGCTCAAATGTGGAGGCTGCTTCACTTTGGAGGTTTTCCCACGCATTATTCAGCTCCTGCTGGAAAGAGCCTGCCAGCACTGCCGAAAAAAGCGCACCTGCCAACTGACCGCGTACCTGGCGCACATCGCCTAATCCCCAATGCTCAGCAGCCCGGTTGACCCGTAAAACACGCTGTTCCTTATCCAGCAGCGCAATAATCTGCTCCAACGAATCAACGGTGGCTTCCCATTCCTGTTTGGCCCGTTTGACTGAATCATAAACCCTTTGAAGCTGCTCCTCGGTCTGCTGGCGCTCACTCATCTCATGCGTCAGGGCAGCGCTCTGGTTATTCATCTGTTCGAGTACCTGCCGCAGACTGCGCAGCATGAGCAGCAGCAGCAGCGCTACAACAATGATGACGGACACCAGAGAAAGTATGATGTACATCTCACTAATTGAAAGAGAGCTTTCCGGCAGTTTATCCTGCACCTGAAGCGTAAAGATCAAGAGGCTGCCTGCCGTACTCAACAGCGCCAGGAAAATTACACCCCGTTCCCCCAGCAGTATCCCGGCAGTCAGTGTCACGCATATCAGAGCGATAAGCGCGGGGCTGTTGATCCCGCCGAAGAAATAAGCAATAAGCATGAGGGCGACCCAGAGAGTAAGACACAGCAACCAACCCGCGCTAACGACATGGCCGCGCTGTGTCAGCCACCAACTCAACAGCTCGGTCATCAGTATAAGCAGGAGAATGTGGACAATACCGCTGCTGGCAAACTGTGGAAGCAAATAGCTGCCCAGAAAAATATAGACTATCGTCGCTGGGGTGATGCACCACAGGGTCTTCATCAGTATCCCGGTTAAGCGTGCTTTCTCTGCTTGTTGCGGGAGTGGCAGCCTGGATGCTTCGCTAAACTTCATTGACATCAGCCTGAAATCATCGCGTAGAAGTTACGGTAAGGTTAAATATAGAATATACCCCTGATAAATTTATCACAGTTGCCGTGTTTTTTGACCCCATGATTTTAAAAGCACACTTTTCTACATGCTGTACACGTTTCTATTCCCCCGCAGGGGTGGGGGTTACAGGAAGACCTTTGATCTGGTTTAATGTGTTTCTTAAACAAAAGACATATGATAGTCTGGTGTGAATTGGCTTTCTTTAGAGAAAGGTGGCCTCTCGTGGGCAGTGTGTTCCAAGAGGTTTTTCTCAGTAATATTATGATATTTCTGGTCATGGGTTTCATCATGCTGCTCGTGACCGGATGGGCGTTTTCGCTGCGGGAAGTAGCCGGTTATATCCTTGGCTGGCTGCTTGGTGTATTTCTGATTATCGTTCTCAGTACACTGCTGCCTGCTGGCGAACCGATGAACGAATTTGACACGCTGGCGAGCCAGCCTGTTCAGTTGGATTTTATTGCCCTCATTATCCCTTCCGGCTTTGGGCTGGCGATGGGCTTTGGCCTGCTGACTTTAATTCGCGGGGATGGATATAATGCCTCACGGATGCGTCGTGCGCTAACCATCGCCATCATCGTGACCATTGTGCTGGTGGCGTGGTATCTGCTGCTGCTGTCTGGTTATCAGGTGCGTCTATTGATCGCTGTTTTCCTGCTGACCTTTGCTATTGGTGGCGTGACGAGCTTCATCATGTCACGCGGTTTTACTTTTTCCCGGCGTACTTATGTGCCACCTGTGGCACCTGATGAACTTGAGCCGATTAATACCCTGCAAATGGGGCACCCCGTGACCCCGGTAGAGCCTTCACCGATGAGTCCCCTGGGGCAGCGCGTACGTGGGCTGCGCGACCGGATGCAGCGGCGCGCTGGCTACCAGAGCCGGGATACTCTTCCCAACCGTGATTTGGACCGGGATAACGAATACCAGGAAATTCCCTGACAGCGCCGTCAACAGATTCACCAGGGGCGGTTTCAAGCCGCCCCTGCAACCCACTGTATTCTAAATCTGTCTTAACTGCCAGTCAGCAGCAGCAGTTCGTCATCGAACATGGCCAGCGCATCTGCTGCCCGCTGTTCGTGAAGGTCGGCAGCTGCTCGGTCTGGTGCGACCAGCGCCAGCAGCGCCTCATCCAATGCGATAAGATACTGTGTACGGGCTTCGGCCAGACATTCGGCATAATCCATCTCTGCTATGCCGGAGCGCAGTTGTTCAATCTGTCCTCGCGCAATTTCAACCGGGTCTGTACCGACTGCGGGCTGGCTGTAGAGGCTGTCACGCAGTGCCAACCGGGAAGAATCCCAACCCTGCCAGTCTTCACAACCGGGCAGCATTACGCCCTCACCTTCGAAAAGCTGTGGCCCTGGCCCCTGTGATAATTCGGGCACTTCGGTGATTTGGGCCTGTGCGGCGAGGGGTGCTTCTTCTACAGGTTCCTCCGTTGGGGGCAGCGGCGTTTCTGTCGCAGGGATGGCTGTTGGTTGCTCGCTGGTGGGTTCTAATGTTGGCAGCACGGCCAGGGTCGGCAGTTCTCCCTGCTGTTCCTGGGGGGAACAGGCCGCAGCCAGACAGCACAGCAGCAGTAAGGCAAAATAGGCGGGTTTTAAGATTTTCAATATAGACTCCCTATCATTCACTGTTTGCGTCTACGGGCACAATCATAAACCACACCTGCGCGGTGTAACAGCCTGATGATCAGCGAATCACTTTTGTGATACGCAGGACTTCTTCCAGGGCAATGATGGCAGAGCGCTGAGTATAGACCACGCGCATAAAAACATTGATCTTGACCAGTTCGGCAATGGCTCTGCGCAGCGCGTTGCCCTCGTCCATGTACTGATCCAGCAGTGCGCGCATCTGAATTTCGGGCGGGTTTTCTGGCAGGGTAAACAGGGGATTGCCGCGTTTATCCTGTGCTGTGCGCCCGCCCGTAAAGGTGACAAATACGCGGTGCCCGGCTGAAGCAAGCACCAACGCGCGGAACAAATCGGCGGCGTGCATTCGCTCTGGTGTGATGATAATATCACCATCATAGGCCCGGTCACTGAAGTTGATGGTCATTGTGTCCAGCTCATTGGCGAGGCCGACCACGTGCTTGCGCATGTTATTGGCGTTCTTTATAAATTCCTGGTAATGCGCTCTCATAGCGGCTTCGCTCTTGTTCAATCCATAAGGGATAAAGAGGGGATAGCCTTTTTCAGAGTGCGCTGGAACACCATCGGCACTGGCATTGCCGTCGGAAAAATAAATGACGGTTGGTTCACGCCAGCGGAATTGATCCGCTGCGATTTCCAGGCTGGTGATACCGCCAAATGTGCGTGGTGACATCTCATACAGGTTAATCTTCGCTGCGTGGCGTGCGGCGCGTTCCAGCTTATGATGCAGGTCGTACTCGTATTCTATCCCGTGTGTATCCGGGTGAATTTGTGGATCATAAAACATAAGATTTTTTTCAGTCAGCCAGTCATTGATGGGGTCGCGCTCGGTATTACGCAGCAGGCTGCCCTCGGCATCCAGCATGTTGCAGGCCCCGCCTGAAAAGACTAATGTCCCCATAATCGTGGACATCTTTTGCGAGATGCTCCAATCCTTCTTCATCGTTAAACTCCTCGTAGGCACTACGCTCATTTTAGAACGAAAGGGTGCAAATTAAAAAAAGGGAAGTTGGTACTCAGGGTTACAGCAAGCAAAGCTGCCGCATTAATATTTGAGCAAAATGTGGCACAGGCTGGAATAATAATTTATAATTTATCTGTGATCCTTTTACATAACGATCACCGAAAGATATATCGCAGCGGGCGTATTTTTAAATACTGTTAAAGATGAGATTTTATGAGCCTTAGCGAACAGACTCTTTCTAATGCTGCTCCTCCCCGCCGGTTCTCCCTTAACCCGTTTTATTACCTGGGCGAGCTTTCCGAAGGCCGTCGCTGGGCCTACCTGCTGATCGTCCCCAGCCTGATCTTAATTCTGGCGGTGGTGATTTATCCTGTGGTCTCTGGTATCGCTTTCAGCTTTCAGGAAATCCGCCTGACACGGCCAGATCGTACAGGTTTTGTTGGCCTCAAGCATTACGAGAGCTTGCTGACGGACTCGGTATTTCGTACTTCGCTGAACAACACCTTGTACTGGGTCGTGGGTGGGGTGGTCAGTGAGTTCAGCCTGGGCCTGATTACGGCGCTGGCATTGAATCGGGGCGGGCGTGGCATGAAACTGGCTGGGGTGATCGTGCTGCTGCCCTGGATTCTGCCATCGGTAGTAGCGGGCAATATGTGGGCGCTGATGCTGGATTCCCGTC
>JBGSXK010000045.1:0-2897 GCA_041751455.1 Anaerolineae bacterium | reverse complement strand
AAGGGGCTGGTTCCAGCCGTAATGGTCGTGACAGCAATTCGCAGCGCCTGGGTGTGAAACGTTTTGGCGGTGAGTTCGTCACCCCGGGGAATATCATTGTGCGGCAGCGCGGAACACAGTTCCACCCAGGTACCAATGTTGGCCTCGGTAAAGACTATACCATCTTCGCTACTGTTGAGGGTTATGTCGTTTTCGAGCGGATGCGCGGTCGGGGTGGGCGTAAGCAGATCAGTGTGTACCCAGAGAAGCCACAGCCACAGCAAGCCTGAGCAGGCTATATTGAAAATAGGTAAGCAAAAACATGAAAGAAGCAATTCACCCAACGTGGTATCCTGAGGCAAAAGTCACCTGTGCCTGTGGCAACACCTGGATTACGGGAGCGACAGTCGCCGAAATCCGTACCGACATCTGCTCTGCCTGCCATCCCTTTTTTACGGGTGAACAGCGCATTGTGGACACGGAAGGTCAGGTTGACCGCTTCTATAAGCGTTTGGAGCAGCGTACCTCTATCCAGCGTGAAGCCGAAGAGCGGGTGGCCGCCCGCACTTCCCCTGCGCTACCACTTGATGAACTGGGTATTGGAAAACGTTACACGAACATCCTGTCCGAAAATGGGGTGATCGTCGTGGGCGATTTCATCAGCCGGTTAGAGCAAGATGGTGGTGAGGAAAAACTGCTTGAAATACCGGGCATTGGCCGTAAGGTGCTGGCCGATCTGAAGAAGACACTGCGTAATCGCGGTTACGAGCTTCCCGATAACCAGTAGTCACGACTCAACAAACTGTAAAAGGCAGACACTTCCCCAGGGCGGTGCCTGCCTTTATTATTTTAGATACAGGGGAGGGGGATTACATGGTACATCATGTTGGACGTATTGAAGTCATCTGCGGCAGTATGTTCTGCGGCAAAACCGAAGAACTCATCCGGCGTATCAGGCGAGCGGTGATTGCCCGGCAGCAAATTCAGGTATTCAAACACAGGCTCGATGATCGCTATGAGGGAATGCAGCGGGTGAGCAGCCATAACGGGCAGCATCTCGAAGCCTATCCGATCAGCCAGGCCAAAGAAATATTTACACATATCAAGCCTGACACCAATGTCGTTGCCATCGACGAAGTGCAGTTTTTTGATTCCACCATTGTGGAGGTGGTGCAGCAGTTGGCGGAACAGGATATTCGGGTCATTGTAGCCGGGTTGGATATGGATTTCAGAGGTGAGCCATTTGGCTCCATGCCTGAACTACTGTGCATGGCAGAAGAGGTGACCAAACTTCATGCGATTTGTGTGGTATGTGGCGAGCCTGCCTGCCGTACCCAACGCCTTGTAAATGGCAAACCTGCCCGTTACGCTGATCCTATTATCCTGGTAGGAGCAGATGAACGCTATGAAGCACGCTGCCGCAAGCACCATGTGATCCTGCGCACGGAAACTTTAGCCACCCCAGAATCGTAATGACAAAAGCTGTTGCATAAATTTACTTTGCAAGGCTAAATAAATCTGCTATCATTTATAGGATCGCGTGGGTGAATTACAACAAGATATATGGGGAGGAAAATATGGCAGTTACCAGCGCCCGTTTATCATCTGCGTCACAACCTATCAGCGAGAGCAGGGCAAACCTGTGGCTAAAAGACCGCCGATGGGATATGACATTCATTATTCTGAGTGTTCTGTTTGTGCCTTTGCCGTATCTGTTCTACCTTTTTGGTATACATCAGATGGGCCTGCAAGAGGATATCAGCCGTAATGTGATTAATGGCTTCGTGGCGGTGGCGATAGGCGGCCCCCATATGATGTCCACATTCCTACGTACAGGGCTAGATAAGGATTTTGGCAAACGTTATCCAATGCTCATTCGCTCCTCTGTCATTATACCGTTGATCGTAGTGTCACTGGCTTTTCTAAACCTGGAACTACTGTTGACGATCTTTTTCTTCTGGGCGATGCTCCACGTATTGCATCAGGTCACTTATGTTACCGAACTCTACAACCACAAAGAGCATAAACTGCTGGAGAAACCCCCGATTACTATGCAGTCGCGGGCGGTGGATTATGCGCTTATTCTTACCTGCCTGTTTCCGATGGCTGCTTATAAGATCAGCCAGGGATCATTTGCTATTGGCACCAATGACCTGACCAAAGTGATCCCGCATCTTTTCCAGGACACCTGGTTTTTTGTGGTGATGGCGAGTGTTTTCTTCGTGGCACTGGCGGCGTATGTCATTAAAACTGTTATGGAAATCCGCAATAAGACCATCAATTGGCCTAAGACGATTTTCATTTCGTTGACCGTTGCGGTGTTTTTCCCACTGGCCGCGTTCTCCAACCTGGATACAGCTTTCCAGGGTGCGAACACATGGCACTCGTTCCAGTATCTTCCGCTCACATTCTATATCATCAAACTGCGGCAGAAGTCTGGGTTGATGAATAACAGCAACGCGCCGCTGGTGGCACGCTTCAGCAAAGGGGAGGGTTATCGTGGGCTTTACATCCTCAGCACATTGATGCTGGGTGGATCGCTGGCGATTTTCTTCATCATCTACTTCATTGCCAACATCATCATTCCCGGTATCGAACCTAACAGGCGTTTTGACATCGCATATTACACAGCGATTCTCTCCTTTCTGTGGATTCACTACTACCACGATCATTTCCTGTTTACCGATTTTGAGGCGCTGGACGGCGTTTCTTATAGCACTAAATAATGCCTGTGTTTGTGTCAGGGATAAAACGGACTGGTGTGCATCAGTCCGTTTTAATTTATTGGATTGACGGGGTTAAAGCCGGGGTCGTCCTATAAGAGTACGATCAGCAGAAGTGGATTTGCGTACTATCTCCACCTGTTGAAAAGTGGTCATGTTTAGCTCAAGTACCCCATCGTCATAGAACCAGACAGG
>JBGSXK010000044.1:0-3855 GCA_041751455.1 Anaerolineae bacterium | reverse complement strand
GTGCCCATACTGCCAGATGGCACGCTGGATCAGGATGCCTACACCACAATCCTGCGCAGTGAGCCGGTGAAGCTGGTGGTCGTGACACAGGTCTCCAACGTACTCGGCACAATCAACCCTGTTATGGATATGGCACGGCATGCGCATGAAGTTGGGGCACTCATCCTGGTGGATGCAGCCCAGTCTGCTCCGCACATGCCGCTCGATGTGCAGGCGCTCGATGTGGATTTCCTGGCCTTTAGCGGGCACAAGATGCTGGGGCCAACAGGCAGTGGTGTTCTTTATGGCAAACGCGACCTGCTGGAAGCAATGCCGCCCTGGATGGGTGGCGGCGATATGATCAGCCGTGTACGGCTGGATGGCAGCATATGGAACGAACTGCCATACAAGTTTGAAGCGGGCACACCCTCAATTGCCGAGATGATCGGACTTGGCTATGCTGTCGATTATCTTGCTGCGCTGGGTATGGACAGGATACAGGCACACGAGCATGGGCTGACGCAGTACGCACTGGAAAGACTGGCGGAAGTGCCAGGGCTGACGCTCTATGGGCCGGATGCGTCACAGAAAGGCGGAGTAGCCACCTTCACCATGCAGCACATTCATGCACATGACCTGGCCCATGTGCTGGACAGCGAAGGGATTGCAGTACGCGCAGGCCATCACTGTGCCATGCCACTGCACGACTGTCTTGGCATCCCGGCCAGTGCCCGCGCCAGTTTCTATCTCTACAACACCCAAGCTGAGGTGGATGCACTTATCAACGGGCTGTGTAAAGCCAGGACGCTATTCGCGCGGTAGGGGAACAGAGGAGCACGATGTACAACATATATTCAGAACACATCCTCAATCATGGGTTGAACCCGCGCAATCAGGGTGTTCTCAACCCGGCGGATGCCGAATATGAGGGGGATAACCCCCTCTGTGGCGACCATTTGCACCTGACACTGCAATTTGACGAGAATAAACGCATCGCTGCTGTAGCCTGGGAAGGCGAAAATTGCACGATCAGTCAGGCATCTGCTTCTATGCTTGGTGAAAGAATTATTGGCAAAACTTTAGAAGAAGTACGGCAGATCAACACGCAGGATGTTTTTACAATGCTGGACATCCCCCTTTCAACCAACCGCGCCACCTGTGCGCTACTCTCATTCAAGGTGTTAACGGTAGCGCTGTTCGGGCCAGACGAGTGGCGCAAGCATGAACTTGAAGATGAGGAAAGGAGCTGACCCAATGAGCCGTTTCCAACCCTGGCAGGATACCTACCGATTACTGACAGGAGAAAGCATAACGAGGTCAACCAGGCCCGGTGAACGGTTTGATGTACCCGAAAAACATCGAAAAGAGAAGCCTGTTCAGACATTCATGCACACCCTGGCAGCACGGATATACCTCATAATGCACCTGCCACGGCAGTAAATTTCGAAACATTCTTTTCCACAGGAATTATGTGCCTGATTCAGGCACATTCACCACTTCAACATCCCTGCCCCGCAGTCTGCAAAGCTGGATTCAATCTGCAAACTCATTGCCATTAATCTATAATAGGGTGACTGGATACCATTGGATAATGGGCTAAATGTATGATGCAGCACACTTTACCGGCACAGTCTACACCCTTCATTGGGCGCACAGAAGACATGATAAACATTCAGCGTTTGCTGGCCGATGCGTCATGCCGTCTGCTGACCTTAACCGGTTTGGGTGGCAGTGGTAAGTCACGTCTGGCGATTGAGGCTGCCCACGCTGCAACAGCGCATTTCCAGCACGGTGTGGTTTTTGTGTGTTTGCAGCCACTTACCAAAAGCGATTTACTAGCCCCCGCAATCGCGCAAGCCATCGGTTTGGCCTTCTATGGCGCAGATGAGCCGGAAACACAGCTTTTCAACTATCTTCATGAGAAATCCATGCTTCTGGTTCTGGATAATTTTGAACATCTGTTGAGCGGTGTGGCGCTTGTCAGCGCGATTCTCACCCACGCGGCGGGGGTCAAGATTCTGGTGACATCACGTGAGACGTTAAATTTACAGGAAGAGTGGCTTTATCCGCTGAAGGGTCTGTCTGCACCACCAAGTTTCTACTCCACATTCCTGGAAGACTATGAAGCAGTGCAGCTTTTTCTCTATCATGCACGTCGGATACAGCCGGGCTTTGATGAGGCACGTGAACATGAAGCCATCATTCGAATTTGCCGGATGACTGAAGGGCTTCCTCTGGCAATTGAGCTAGTAGCTACCTGGCTTAGAGGAATATCGACTTCACAGATCGCCATCGAGATACAGCACAATCTTGATTTTTTATCGACGCGGGCGCGCAATGTGGAGGAGCGCCACCGCAGTATGCGTGCCGTCTTCGATCAATCATGGAATTTGCTCACGGAAGACGAACGCCTGACCTTCGCCAACCTGTCCGTTTTTCATGGGGGATTTGATGCGCAGGCGGCTGAAAAGGTAGTGGGTGCAGCGCTGCCGGTGCTGTCCACACTGGTGGAAAAATCACTGCTCCGTACGGGTGTCAGCGGCCACTTTGAAATGCATGAGTTGGTGCGTCAATATGGTGAAGAGCGCCTCGATCATTATGGCCTGACAGATATAGCCCGTAAGGCTCACAGTGCATACTATACGGATTTCCTCAATCGCCTTTCTCTTGATTTGAAGTCTGGGCGGCAGCGTGAAGCGCTGAACGCGATCAGTGCCAATTTCGAGAATATCTATGCAGCGTGGGATTGGGCTGTTCAGGCACGCCAAACGCAAAGTCTCGCTGCGGCAGCGGAAGGCCTTTTTACCTTCTATGAGTTGCAAAGTCGCCTGCACGAAGGCGACGAACTGCTGGCCGCCACGATAGAAGCTCTCCCTGATGAACTTTCCCTGCGCTGTCATCTTCTGCCTCGCCGTGCGAGTATGAAAACTCTGCTCGGTCAGTATGATGTGGCACAGCATCTGTTGCAGGAGAGTGTGTCACTCGCGCAGACTATCGAATCTCCAGAGCAGCTTGCTTACAGCCTTAACCTCCTTGCCCGAATAACCTGTTATCTGGGCGATTATGTCGAGGCAGAACGTTTGTGCCAACAGAGCCTTATCCTCTATGAAGAACTGGGAGATAAGTGGGGGAGAGCGCGATGCCTGCATGTTTTAGGGTTCATCCTCAGCCGCACCGGCAACATTAAGGCAGCCCAGGAGCATTACCGTCAGGCGGTGACAGGGTTTCGTGCGCTTGGCGATACCCATTTTCTGAACGCCTCGCTGACAAATTTAGGTGTGATGTGCGCCACACTGAGCGAGAACGTCGAGGCACGTCTTATCCTGGAAGAAAGTCTGCATATCGCCAGACAGATCAGTAACGGTCTCGAAATTGCGCGGGCAATGGATCATCTGGGGATGCTGCTGGTCTGGGGAATAAAAGACTATGAAGGTGCCGCATCCTGCTACGAAGAAAGTTTGTTCCTGCGGCGTGAGATTGGCGATCTTCCGGGTATCGCACACACCCTGAACAATATTGCTGACATCGCCTATAAGACCAATGATTTTGATAAGGCACACCAGCTCTATAGTGAAGCACTTGCCCTCTTCCAACGAAATGGCGATCCCTGGAATATATCTGTGGCATTGGCGGGATTAGGCGATGTGGCTACCGGTTTAGGGCAGTATGACCTCGCTCTGGGATATTTCCGCACCGCACTTCAAAAGACCGTTGAAATTCAGGCCAGGGTGCTGACATTGTCTTTATTCGTCAGCGTGGTCATCCTGTTCGCAAAAATGGCGAAATGGGAACTGGCGACTGCTTTAACTGCACTTACTATACATCACCCGGACAGCCCTCCGGGGCTAAAAAACAATGCTGTGGAAGTCTTTACTG
>JBGSXK010000043.1:0-6115 GCA_041751455.1 Anaerolineae bacterium | reverse complement strand
CTTTTATCTAAGTTTTTCTGGTTTAGCTGCCTAACTTTGTTATTCTCTCCTGGTGTTTTTACCAGCGCACAGGGTGCTCCACTGCGGCAGTTGGCCGACTCACACAGCCTCAAGATTGGCACGGCGGTGCAGGCGGCGCCCTTACGCACCGACCTGCTTTATCGCCAGAATATCGCACGAGAATTTAATATCCTTACGCCCGAAAATGAAATGAAATTTATTACCACTCAGCCTTTTCGCGGCGTATTCAACTTTGCCGAGGCCGACGAAATCATGAATTTTGCCCAGGCCAATAGTATGGCGGTACGCGGCCATACACTCATCTGGCATCTTTCTAACCCGGCCTGGCTGGCAAATGGCAGCTTCTCGCGCCAGGAGCTTATGGACATCATGCGCAACCATATTATGACCGTGGCCGGTCGTTATCGTGGGCGGGTAGCTTACTGGGATGTGCTGAACGAAGCCGTGAGCAACGACGGTAGAGGTCTGGTTAACCAGTCGATCTGGCAGCGTGGCATCGGCACGGAACACATCGAGCTGGCCTTCCGCTGGGCGCATGAAGCCGACCCGGATGCGCTGCTTTTCTATAATGACTATCGTAACGAGGGTATCACCCCGAAATCAGATTACATTTACAATATGGTGCGCGACCTGGTGCAGCGCGGTGTCCCGATTCACGGTGTGGGAATGCAGCTCCATACCTCCGTTGCCGTGCCGCCCAACCTGGAACAAATGGCACAGAACCTCGCGCGCTTAAATGCGGTGGGGCTGCAAGTCCATATCACTGAGATGGATGTCAGCCTGCAAAACGCACCCGGCACACGGGCAGAGCAGTACGAAACACAGGCACAAATTTACCGGGATGTGATGAATGTCTGCCTCCAGGCGGAGAACTGTTCTTCGCTCGTCACCTGGGGCGTTGGCGATCATTACAATTGGCTCTATTGGGAGTCGAACCGGCAGGACTTCCCCACCATGTTTGATACACTCCATCAGCCCAAACCCGCCTACTTCGCCGTACAAAGCCTGCTGGCAAACTTTGCGCGGCCTGTCCCGGATCTTCCTCCTGTTATTCCTGATGGCCCTGCCGCCGTCATAGAGGTAAGCAGCAGTGAGGCAAACGCGCCTGTCAATGTCGCTTTCCGCCTTTACAAGCAGCAGAACCTGTATGGCCTGGAAGCACGCTGCCAGGTAGACCCCAACATACTGGAAGGCGTGGGACACAGCGGGGGTGATCTTTTCAACGACAGCAACAGTTTCCTGGTCAATTCCGGTTATAACCCGGCAGACGGAAGCTGGTTAGTCGCTGCTAGCCGCTTACAGCCGCATGAGCCTATTTTGGGTGATGGTGTAGCCTTCACTCTCACTTACAACCGGCGCGCAAGTGGCAACAGCCCGGTGAATTGCAGCGTGCTTGCGGTGGATGTCAACGGCGGCAACCTGCCTGTCGAAGTGGTGAACGGCACCCCGGTCACAATGACGGTTCCCCCCCTGCCGCAGCCCTTGCCTGCCATCTCCATACCAGCTATGGGTGCTATTCAGGGCAGCGTGCAGTACCAGAACGCACCCGACCACAGTGGCATTGTCGTACAGCTCCTTAGTGCTGAGGTCGTCCTGGCCGAAACCACCACCGCAGCCGATGGCAGTTATCTGTTCAGCGATGTTCCCCTGGGCGATTACCTGCTGAGCGCCAGCGCGCCCCAGCATCTCAGCCTGTTGCGTCCGATTATAATGAATGGCGACATCCAGCAGAGCCAGGCCACAAGCGACACCCTGCTGGCGGGCGATGCCGATGGTAATGGCATCATTGATATTCTTGATGCCGGATTGATCGGGGCGAATTTTAGCCTGCAAGTGCCGCCGGGTCCTGTCGAAGCTGATATTAACCGTGACTCTCAAATCAACGTCAGCGATCTGGTGCTGGTGGGCAGCAACTTCGGGCAGGCCGAATCACCTGTCCCCTGAGCAGGATAACCAACAGGGAGGGTCACAGATCCTCCCACGGAAAATGTCCGGGGTGGGTGGTTTGCAACCCGCCCCTCTGTCAGGACGTAGCATTAACAATCTGGCGGTTGGCCCCAAAGGCCGCCGCCTGATAGACCACCGGTGTCATGAGCAGGGCCTCCAGCGAAAGCGCAACCACCCAGCCCACAGCCAGGCCATTTAAACCACCGATGGACATGCCTATTATCGCAAAAATCACTTCAAACAAGCTGCCCACGACCATCAGCGGTACGGCTTTCTCCACCTGCTGGTTTACCCGCCGCACCGCGATAAAGTGATCTTTCAACATTAGAGGGAAGATACCAAAGGCCATAATGCGCAGGCACCATTCGGCACTGGCGGCATAACCAGCCCCAAAAAAATTCATGGCGACGCCTGCCAGCAGGAAAAAGGCCGTACACGAAATCACGCCAACAATCAGGGACAGCTTGAGCGTCATGCGTAGTTTTTGCGCCAGCAGTTCGGGCTGGCCGGTGCCCACCGCAAACAGGACAGTAGAAAGATGGCGCGGGATAATAAAGGCGAACATTGCCAGCATCCAGGCTGCGAAGAAACTGGCATTAGTCTCCGCCCCCAGCACAATCGTCACCGCAATCGGCAGAATCAGACCCGGTGCCTGAATCGCCAGATTGACCAGATGATGACCGAAAGCCATGCGCCCCAGGCTGCGTATCATGCTCCAGTCTGAGGGATGCCGCAAGTGAACCCGCCGGTACAGGGCGTAAGCCAGCAACACCAACACCGAAACCAGATTGCCCAGCAGCCAGGTATCATAGATTGTCATGCCCGTGTGTGCAGCCAGCAAGTGACCCGCGACCCACAACGCCACCAGTTTAAAAACTGCGAAGACCGTATTGCGCCACAATTGCAGCCCGCCCCGCAGCAGACCAATCAACATCTGGTCAATCAGCAGTGTCGTCGTCGTCAGCACCACGCCCAGCGTGAACTGCGCAATAGTCAGCCCGTCACGACTCAGCGAAGCCAGTTCCGGTGACAGTGTGGCAGCAATCATGCCATACAGCACCCCGAACACCACAGCAGCAGTACCCGCAGCTTGCAGCGCAGTCGTGATTAATGTTCCGGCGCGTTCTGGAGTACGCCGCAGTTCCCCAATGAGCAGCGTGCCCAGGCCGAGCAGGCTCATCGCACCCAGAAGCTGCATACTCGCTACAGCAGCGGAGGCAAAGCCGACTTCCGCCTGTGGGAACAGACGCGCTGCTACCCACCAGTAGGCAAAGCCCAGCCCGGAGGTGACTGCAGTCGTGCCCACCAGAGAGCTGGTATTCATCAGGAGTGTACGGTTGGTTGCAAGCCAGAATCGCATTCGGTTGAGCATAGTATTCCCTGAGGAGGCAGTTTAGCCTTTTAGTGTGACGTGGCGATAGGCTTCGTCTGGCCTGTCGGCCAGATAAAGTGTAGCTTCAACCAGCGTATAACGTTGTGGCAGCGTGATTTCGGTCTGCCAGCGTTCATCTGGCTGGAGGGTCAGCTCTGTATCTTCTATAAGGAGTTCGCCATCGGCTTCGATAGTCAGACGATAATGCATGGGCGTGTGTTCGCCGCTGGCAAGCCCTACCTCAGCTATCCCTGCTTCGCCGGGGACAATCCACAACTGGGTAAAGCCAGAATATTGCTGGTTCAGATCATTATTGAAGGCGATCAGGATAGCTGCCAATGTCAAGACCAGCGCCGTCCCCATCATGGCAAACTGGCTGAGTGTGAAATCGAACTGTACCCGCCGTGCATCGGGCGCAGGGGACATCTCCTGTGCGGGCCGCAGCCTGCGAAACAGCGCCACCCCCACCCCGACCATCACCACTGCTGTTAAAAATGCTGCCCACGATTGTGTCTGTAAACCCCAGGGGCTGGCGTGGAGCGCCAACCCACCCACCACCCCAACAATCAGACTGGTGCCAAAAATGAGGATGATGCGTGTAGGCAGGTCGATGTCTCTGCTGTGAAACAGGCCAGCAGTCAGCGCATAACCGGGCAGGAACAGCAGCAGCAGAATGCCGAGAACCGCACGCAAAACAACATTCTCAACACCCGACAGATTAAAAATCAGGGCAACTATTGCGGCCAGCGCCACTAACAGCAGATCAAAGACCTTATTGGACACGGGAAAGCGCTCTCACATCATAGATGACAATATCGCCACTGTCGAACAGACGGTCAATTTCTGGCACATCATCAAACTTGGCCAGTGCTGCCGCGTCAATCGGTATGGTATGATTATTAGCGTCCGGCTCCCAGGGCACAAAATAAGTTCCCCGCAGTGGCAAGCCTGTCGATAGGCGGTTATCCACCACCAGATACCGGATGGCGGCCAGCCTCAGATCCTGCTCCTCACGCGGGCCAATACGCGGCGAGAAATAAACTCTGGGCACACCAAACACCGGGTACTGCCTCCCGTACATGCCCATCAACGCATAATGCGTAAAATCAACCGCGATACGGTTATTTCGCCCCAGCGCCTCATCCGTCCAGCGAGCTGCTTCCACCCCCTGCGGATCAATTGAGCGTTCGTAAGCCGTGACCAGATAAGGGCCGGGCAGTCGCGCGTAATGTGGCGGCCAGCCTGCAGTAATGCCCCCCACAAACATGATTGTAGCCAGAGCAACCGCCCCCAGGAACTTGACTTCCAGCGGCAGATTCATTATTCGGTTGAGCAACCAGGCAAACAGCCATTTCAGGTTACGGCGGGTTGGCAGGGACACATCCTGTGGTTTCCACACACCATCGATGAAAATTGCCATCACAAACACCGCCGCAAAATAAACAAAAGGCATCGAGCGGCCTGCGACCTCTACCCCCTGCGCAGAGAGCAGTCGCAGCGCCAGCGTTCCATAATAAGCCAGTGATGCCACCGCCATAACCAGCACAGCGGTATGGTTGTACTGCCGTTTCCAGATTACCCACAAGCCAAAGGGCAGAGAAGCCGCCAGCACCAGTGCTGCCCCGTAAGTAAATAACTGCTCGATCAACGGATTGCCCGGCGGTCGTACACGTTCTGTCGCGGAGGGATTGAAGAAACCGGTCAACCCTTCCAGTGCCCGTGTAATCTGGGGTGCAAGATAATCAATTGTAATGGGCGCGAAATAGATCACCCAGACGACGATCATCCCCGCCAGCGCGACAATCATCCATAGTGGTACCCGTTCCTTACGGCGCAGCGTCATCCGCAGCACATACCACAGCACCAGAAAAAGCAGCAGCATATAGCTGGTCACATGATGCGTGACGGTCACCGCTAGCAAGCCCAGTGCCGCGACAATCTGCAAACCTGGAGTGCTGCGTTTGGTATCTTCGCGTAAGGCCAGATAAAGCAGCAGCAGCGCCAGCGGCAGCGCCAGCGATTGATAAGCAAACATCGCACTAAAAAAGATAAAGTGCGGGTTAGTCATATACAGAATCGCTGCGACACTCGCCACGCGGGGCGACTGGCTGATGAATTCATAAAACAGGTAAGTGGCGAGCACGACCACCAGCCGCGCCGCCACATTCACCATCACACTGCTGTGAAACAGTGAAAGTCCACTTAACTGCGCCAGCCCCACTGCCATATTTTGCAGGCCGGGATAAGACGGACTGACAGGCAGCATCGGGTTCGGCTGGAACAAACGCCCGGCATCCATAATTTCGACGGCGCTGCGCATCTGCTGCAACTCATCATGAAAACGAAGCTGAGAGGGGCTGTAAAGTGCCTTCGCCAGAAACAGCATCATCCCCAAAAACACCACCAGGGTAATCCGCTCTTTGCGGCTGACATCGACCATAATAAGCCGCGCCGCGATGGGCACGAAAATGGTCAGCATACCCAACCAGTACACTATCGTACTCTGGGCAGACCCGCCGCGCGAAAAACTATAGGCCAGCACCACCAGCAGCAGACCCACAGCACTCGTCAGGCTGAGCAGCGGCATCAAACCCCAGCCTACTGCCTCCAGCGTATCCGCGCGCCGTTGAACCTTGGGCAGGAAACGCTCTGCCTTAAGTAGTTTCTTTTCGCCAATTTGCATTAGACCAAATTCCTATGCCTGGAGGGGGCCAAACTTCTCACGGACTTCCCTCGCCTTGCGCCGATTCCGAAAATACGTCATCGGCCCTTCAA
>JBGSXK010000042.1:0-17361 GCA_041751455.1 Anaerolineae bacterium | reverse complement strand
CTATCGCGGCCTGAGCAGTTTTTTTGTATTCTACAACCGCACCAGGGGACAGCTTGCCGCCGAACTGACCATCAACACCATTAATCGCTTTGGCAATGACGGCCAGTTAAAGCCTGTAGGCACGCTGACGGGCGAAGCGCTGAGCTTCGGCATTATTGGCCGCTTCTTTGGCGAGGATACCTATGTGCTTCAGGTGTCGTCCCAGCTTTTTAGCTCCTTCATGAGCACGGAAGAAGCGGTTTATGAGCTGGAAATCCTGGATGCGGCCAAACTGGAGGGGTAAGCGGCCTCTGATGAGGGCGGGGATGGTGTTATAATAGCCGCCGCTGGATTAAGCAGCATTTCAGGCATTGCATATGTTTTTCTTACACGACGGCGTTAGTCTTTGCGGCGGTTCTCGCACCCTGTATGGCGAGAGGATAGGGCAAAAAAGATGATCGAAGTTGAAAATCTCACCAAACGTTACGGCAGCGTGACGGCGGTGGATAGCATCACGTTTACCGCCCGGCATGGGCAGGTCACAGGCTTCCTGGGGCCAAATGGCGCGGGCAAAACCACCACCATCCGCATGTTGACCGGTTACATGCCCCCGACATCCGGCCAGGCGCGGGTGGCGGGTTATGATGTCTTTGACCAGAGCATGGAAGTGCGCAGGCGTATCGGTTATCTGCCGGAGAACGTGCCGCTTTACCGTGACCTGACCGCGCGTGGCTACCTGATGTATATCGCCGATATTCGCGGGCTGGATAAACCACGGCAGCGCGCCGAGGCGGTGCTGGAACAGGTCCGGCTGACCCACCGCGCGGACAGCCGCATTCGCAACCTGTCGAAGGGTATGAAGCAGCGCGTCGGGCTGGCGCAGGCGCTTATTCATGATCCTGAAGTGCTGATCCTGGATGAGCCGACCATCGGCCTCGACCCGATTCAGGTGCTGGAACTGCGCGAACTGGTGCGGGAACTGGGGCGCGATCGTACACTGCTGTTCAGCACGCACATTCTCTCCGAGGCCGAACAGGTCTGCGACAATGTGGTAATTATCAATCGCGGGCAGATCGTGGCCGAAGGCTCGCCAACCGAACTGCGCACAGCACTGGAACGCGGTGGGCGTGTACTGCTGCGTGTGGATGTCCCGGTGGAGCAGGCACGTCCGGTGATCGCCGGGCTGAGTGGCATTGACCATGTGGAAATATCGCTGGATGGCCTGCTGGTCACGCCGGGGTCGGCAGACTTTGACCCACGCCCGCTCATCGCCCGCACGGTGGTGGAACAGGGCTGGAATCTGATCGAGCTGCGCGCGCTGGCTGTAAGCCTGGAAGATATTTTCTTTGAACTGACGCACCTGCAGGAAGAAGATAAAGAGAAAACCGGAACTGAGCCTGAAGTGCTGGCAGAAAGTGAGGCCACCAATGCGTAAGATTTTTGCCGTCTTCAAGCGCGAACTGGCGCTTTATTTCCGTTCCCCGGTGGCCTATGCCATCGCTTTCGCGGTGATCTTCTTTCTCAGTGTGCTGTTCAACAGCTATGTGACACAGGCTAACGGCCAGTTCCCGGCAGACCCCATCTTCGCGCCTAACCTGCTCACGTTCCTCATGTTCCTCATCGCGCCGCTGCTGACGATGCGCCTGCTGGCGGAGGAAAGCCGCGAAGGTACGCTGGAAGTGTTGATGACGCTGCCGATGAATGAGAGCCATTTCATCATTGGCAAGTTCCTGGCGGCCTGGGCCTATTACACGGTGCTGCTGCTGCTCACGCTGATCTACTACTTTATCATGTCTGCGATTGGCATTCCTGATCAGGGGCAGGCGTTTGGCGCGTACCTGGGCGCGTGGCTCTATGGCGGCGCAGTGCTGGCAATTGCCATGATCTGGTCGGCCATTACCGAAGACCAGATTGTCGCGGCCTTTTTGAGCGCGGCGACGATCCTGGTGCTGTATCTGGCCGAAGTCGCAGCGATCTGGGTGGCCGGGCAGCAGACGGCTTCCGCCGCCGCCGATTTTATCCGCGAGCTGGGCTTGCAGGCGCATTATAACGCCACACTGGCGCAGGGCATTATCCGCGCGCAGGATGTGGCTTATTTTATCTTCATGATGATCGGCGCGCTGTTTATCACCACGCGCATTGTCGAAACCCGGCGCTGGAGGGCATAACCGATGGCAGAGCAAACTCCCAATAGCACACCGCCAATGGCGGAAGATGAGCCTTTTATCCCTGCCTACTACATGCTGATTATCGCACTCATCGGCTTTGTGGTGGCGCTGGTCGTGCTGTTCACACAGCCTACCTTCAGCGTTGTGGGCTGGGGCGGGCTGGGCATTGGCTTGCTGTCACTGGCGGCCTGGGTGCTGATGGCCCCGCAGCAGGCGCGTGAACTGCTGACCGGGCGCACAGTGCGGTTCGGTGGCACCAGCCTGCTGGTGACGGTCATCGTGATCGTCGCACTGATCGCCCTGTACACGCTGATCCGTGGGCGCGATCTTCAGGTAGACCTGACGCAGCGTGATACGTTTTCGCTTACGGAAGAATCACGACAGGCGATTACGGGCATCGGCGCAGACCCGAACTTCGGCCAGGTCAATATCCTCGCATTTTACGGTGCGGCACAGGCGGGCAGCCGTGATCGTGACAGGCTGCTCTTTGAGGATTACCAGCGCACCAGCGCGGGCAAGATCACTTACGAGTTTGTCGATCCTGACCGTAATCCGCTCCTGGCGCAGCAGTACAATGTGCAGCGCCCTGGCCAGATCGTGGTGGTGGCACGGGATGCCGAAGGCCAGCCTGATGTGGATAATGCCGAGCTGGTGAACTTTTTCAGCCAGGATGAGCTGACCAATGCCGTCCTGCGGGTTTCTGCCTCTGGCGATTTCCGCGCCTACTTCCTCAACCTGAACGATGGCCTGCAGATCAGCGACCCCGGCCCGGCCGGGCTGACAACCCTCAGCCAGATTCTCACCGATCAACTTGGCTGGCAGGCGCAGATGGTACGGATGCTTGACCTGCTCTCGCCGGGCAGCGAGATCAACCTCAACGACCCGGCAGCCGATGGTATCGTGCTGGTTATTCCGGGCGGGGGCGATGCGCTCAGCGATGATGAAGTCGCGTTTATCGGGAATTATCTGGATAACGGCGGTCATCTGCTGGTCTTTGCGGGCCTGAACCTGGAAGGAGAACCCGCACTGGCTACAGCGGACAACTTCTCCAGTATGCTCTTTGAAAAATTCGGGGTTCGCCTGAGCGACACGGTGGTGCTGGACGCGGTACAGGCGTTCCAGGTGCCTGTCAACCCAGCCGCCAATACCTTCAACACCTCTCAATACATCACGCGCGGGCTGAACACGAACAACTTTATGCTCTTTAACCTGCCACACCCGGTGGAGGTTGCGCCGACCCTGCCAGATGCCGTTACGGTGGATGAGCTGGTGTCGTCCAGCCCGGAGTCGTACAGCAAGGCCAGTATCCTGCCGCTGCTGGAATCCAACGAAAATATCGCCCAGACTGACGACGATCCACGGGGGCCATTTGTGCTGGGCGTGGCGGCCACCAATACCCAGACCGGGGCGCAGGTGGTGCTGTTCGGCAACACACTGCCGTTGACCAACGAGACAGCGCAGTTGACCAGCCGCGGCATTGTCAACCTCAATGTCGCGCTCAACAGCCTGTTCTGGATGACCGATTTCGAGTCGTTCTTTACCGAGGTGACGATCCAGAGCGCACAACGCCCGGAGGACACCCCGATCTTTGTAGACCAGCAAAACCTGAACTTTATCAACCTGCTGACCGTATTCCTGCTGCCATTTGGTATTTTGGCAATCGGGGTAGCGGTCTGGTGGAACAGCCGGGAAACCGCCCGTTAAGGAGGGGAAGAACCCATGCGTTTAAACCGGGGAACAATCATTCTTACAGTCGTCGCGCTGGTGATTATCACGGCGGTGCTGCTGGTCAACAACCAGGCGGAGGCCCCAGCCATCACACCCACTGTGGCGGCCAGCGGAGGGCCGTTGTTTGAAGACCTGGCGGGCAATGATATTGCCCGGCTGGAAGTGACGAACAACACCAGCGGAGATCGGGTACTGCTCACACAGGATGCGGGCGGCGCGTGGACGATTGCCCAGGCAACCTACCCGCAGAATCTGGATGTAGACCAGAGCAAAGCCCAGTCCGCAGCCGGGACTTTCGTGCTGCTGGTCAGCGATGATAGTTTCGAGAGCGAGGCACTGACCGATTTTGGGCTGGCCTCACCTGCCTATGTGATTACAGCAGATACGCGCGACGGTACGCGCCAGACTCTCTATGTGGGCGGGCAGAACCCGACGGGCAACCGTTACTATGTGCTGGTGGAAGGGGGCGAGACTCCCTCGGCGCTGAGCGAGGAAATCGCCGCGCTGGCGGAGGCAACAGCAGAAATCACGGCTGAAGCGACTGCCGAGGCTACAGTGGAGGCAGAAGCGGAAAGTACGCCAGAAGCCGACCTGAGCGAAGCCACTGTTGAGGCGGAAGCGGAAAGCACGCCCGAAGCGGAAGTGACACCAGAGCCGTTTGCCGGGCTGACACTCCCGCTGACCAGCGGCACGGTTTATACCCTCCAGAAGACGACGCTGGACACGCTGCTGAACCTGGTCAATATCCCGCCCTACGTGGCTTCGCCCACCCCGACGGCGACAGTCACCGCTACGCTCAATCCCCTGAGCGAAGTGCAACAGGCGACCGCAACGGCTGAACTCAACGCCACAGTGACAGCCCTTTTCGCACAGTTGGAGACGGAAGCTGTCACGACAGCCGCCGCTGAAGTGACGGCGGAAGCCACAACCGAGCCAGCGGAAGCAGGCGAGTAACCTCTGAAGTACAGGGACACCGTAACTCGTGTCCCTGTACACATCATTTCTGCGTTTTTCCAATTTTCCTTGCCACGCAGCGCGCAAGTTCTGTTAATATTGTGTGTATGCACACAGCGAGGAAGCAGGGCTATGGCACGACTGACAATGCGGCGTGGGCCGGACATCGGCACAATTTACGAAATCAATGACGATGTAATCACCATCGGGCGCGGCACCAAGAACACCATTGTGGTGCAGGACCCGGAGGTCAGCCGGGATCACTGCCGTCTGGTGCGCACGGCCAGCGGTTACGAACTGTACGACCTGCAATCGCAGTCGGGCACTTACATCAATGGCCGCCGTGTGGATGATCCGCAGATCATCCCGGCGGGCGCGCTCATCGAACTGGGCGATATGGTTACGCTGGAATATGAAAGCGACCTGCCTGCCGAGCCGACCACGCTGGAAGAACTGCCCATGGTGCCGCCATTTTTCCTCACCCCGGAGGATCAGTTTTATCTGGTGCTGCATGGCGGACGTGAAGGTGAGCGTGTCTACCCGCTTCAGGCGGATAAAATCAGCATTGGGCGTGACCTGTCGAATGATATTGTGGTGCAGGACCCGGAGGTCAGCCGCTGGCACGTGCTGCTGCGCCGCGCCATGAGCGGGTATACGGTCGAGGACAGCGGCTCGACCAACGGCACCACGATTAATGGGCAGCGGCTTGCAGGTACGCATGAACTCCATATTGACGACATGATTGAGTTAGCGCCCAACTCGCGCCTGCGTTATGTGCGCGAAGTCACGGCCAGTATGCCGCCTATCACGATTGAGCCGCCTGGGGTTCCCGTGCGCCCCAGAACCACTTTTCTGCTCAGCAATCGTGAAACTCAGGATACCGTGCGCCCGGAATTCATGTCGATGCAGGGCCGCTTGCAGACCACGAGTGTGGGCACCGGGCTGGCGCGTGGGGCATTGATGAACCATATTTTTGTGGCCTATGCCCGTGAGGATTGGGAGAGGGCGGTTGCGCCGTTGATGCTGGCGCTCCAGGATGCGGGTATGGCGGTCTGGGTTGATCAGTATCTTGTGCATGGCGGCGATGATTGGCGCGCGGCGGTGGATCAGGCACTGAACGAATGCTGGCTGATGGTGCTGGTGCTTTCGCCTGAAGCGCTCGACTCGCGCCATGTAAAGCTGCAATATCGTTATTTCATCAACCGGGAGAAACCGCTGCTGCCTTTTGCCTATAAACCAGTGGGGAAACTGCCCCCGGAATTCAGCGGACGGAAAGTCATCCATTATGACCAGAACGACCCGAAGCACAGTTACCAGCGCCTGATCTTTGAGATTCTGCAATCACGACGATGATAACCAACCAGATACTTCAGGGCGACTGTGTGGAAATCATGCAGGGGCTGCCCGAAAAATGTGTGGATGTCATCTTCGCTGACCCACCTTATAACCTGCAACTTCAGGGGACACTCTACCGCCCTAACCTGACCAAAGTGGACGCGGTGGATGATGAATGGGATCAGTTCGAGAGCCTGACGGTCTACGACCAGTTCACACGCGCCTGGCTGAGCGCCTGCCGTCGTGTGCTGAAGGACGAAGGCACGCTGTGGGTCATCGGCAGCTATCATAATATCTATCGTGTGGGGGCTATCCTCATGGATCTGGGGTACTGGGTGCTGAATGAATGTGTGTGGGAAAAGAGCAACCCTATGCCCAATTTCAAAGGCACCCGTTTCACCAATGCCCATGAAACACTGATCTGGGCACAGAAGGAGCAGGGCGCGTCTTATACCTTCAATTATCACGGGTTGAAAACCGGCAACGAGGACAAGCAGATGCGCAGTGTGTGGCAGATACCTGTCTGCACTGGTGGTGAGCGTATCCGTGTGGACGGCGAGAAAGCCCATACGACCCAGAAGCCTGAAGCGCTGCTGCACCGTGTCATCGCCAGCAGCACCCGCCCCGGCGACCTGATCCTGGATCCGTTCTTCGGGACAGGCACCACCGGGGCAGTCGCCAGAAAGCTGCACCGCCGCTGGCTGGGGATCGAGCGTGACCCCCGTTATATTGCCGTTGCCCAGGCACGCATCCATGCTGTTGCGCCCGCCTCGCCGGATGAAACCCTTTACCAGCCCAGCAATAAGCCCAGGCTGCCACGCCTGCCCTTTATTCATCTGGTGGAGTGCGGCCTGCTCCAACCGGGGCAACGTCTGCGGCTGGCGAAGGGCGGGCAAGAGGCCATCATCACCGCCGACGGCGCTCTGCTATACCAGGGTACACGCGGCTCAATCCACAAAATCGCCAGTCAGCTTTATGGCGTATCCGCCAACGGCTGGACAAGCTGGCAGTATCACGATGGGCAAAACTGGCAGTTTATCGATACCCTGCGGGCGCGTGTACGGCAGCAAACCACTATGTTCTGATTTACCTCCTTCACACGTACTAAAGTACCCCTTCACAATTCACCACTTTTTTCAGAAGAATTTAGATAACATTGTGTAAATTTGTGTACAATTAAGTTTGTGTTAGGATTTAAGCTGCGTAAGGAACAGATTGCATGAGCATTAGTGAAAGCCAACGCCTGGAATCACTCTACCGCATCGCCCGCGCTCTTCACGACCAGAACATGAATGTCCGTGCGATGCTGCAAACGGTGCTGTCGATGACGGGTGAGGCCATCGGCGCACAGCATGGTTGTGTCATCACCTTTAACAGCATTGATGCGGTTGAAGAGGCCTTTATCCTGGGTGTGGCAGAAAGCGGCAAGAACGAGCGTGAACTGTGGAATCTGCTCATCTCACGCGGGTTGATTGGCTTTGTGATGTACGGCCAGCGCACTATCGTGCTGCGTGACCTGCGCACAGACCCGCGCTGGACACAGTTTTCGTCTATGCCGCTGATTCCCCGCACTGGCTCGGCCATTGGCCTGCCGCTGGAAGAAAACGGTAAGCTGCTGGGAGTGATGATTTTGCTGCACCCACAGGTCGATTACTTCAGTCGTGACCTGATCGACATGCTGGAAGCCATCGCCAATATGTCCTCGGCGGCTATCAGCAATGCCCGCCAGTTCAGCAGCGCTCATGCCGATAAAAACCGCTACCAGTGGCTTTTTACCGACTCCATCGTGCCCATCATCCTGACCGATGTGCATGGTAATGTGGTCGATGCCAACCGCCAGGCCTGTTCCTTCCTGGGTTATGACTATGACGATATGAAGCAGCAGCACATCACGCTGGTTCATCGCATGGGTACAGGGCCGATAGGGGCCAGCCGCTTTTCCTCCCTGCAAACCGGGAAGGAGGTTGCCTTTCGCACCACCGCCTGGACAGCGGGAGGACAGGAAATACCGGTTTCGGTGCGTGCCCGCCGCCTGAGCTTTGATGACCAGGATGTAATTGAGTGGGTGGAGCAGGACATCAGCTCCCAGCTTGAGCTGGAACAGCTGCGCGCCGACCTGACGGCGATGGTCTATCATGACCTGCGCGGCCCGCTGCAAGCGATCTACAGCAGCCTGTCCATGCTGGGGCGGGTGCTGGCAAACCAGCAAGCCGGCGGCACCCAGAATCTCATTCAGGTGGGCATCCGCAGCGCACGCCAGCTTTCGCGCATGGTGGAGAGTCTGCTGGATATTCAGCGGCTTGAGGAAGGCAAAGCTGTGCTGGATCGCAAGACGACCTCTGTCCACAGCCTGCTGGCGGAGGCGGCGCAGTTGGTGCAGCCGCTGGCGCTGGAGGCCAACCAGCGCCTGAACTTCGACCTGAGCAGCGACCTACCGCTGATGAGTATCGACTCCGATATGATCCTGCGCGTTGTGACGAATCTGATGGAGAACGCCGTGAAGTACACGCCCGACGGCGGCTCAATCCTGTTGGGCGCGTCGCTGCGCCAGGAAGGGCTGGTGATCAGTGTAGCGGATTCTGGCCCTGGTATTCCGCCCCACATGCAGCGGCAGATTTTCGACAAATTCAGCCGTGTGAAATATAGCGATGTGCCCAAAGGCATCGGCCTGGGCCTGGCATTCTGCCGCCTGGCGGTGGAGGCTCATGGCGGGCGTATCTGGGTGGAGAGTGAATTTGGGCGCGGTTCCACCTTCTGCTTCTTCCTGCCAGTAGACCCGGCACTGGAACGGGCAGTCGTTTAAAGTTTTACGCTGTAGCGCCATGCTGGCGCAGCAGCGCTTCCGCTTCGGGCATGTTTGCTTCTGCTGCCCGCTGGAGCAGGGTTTTCCCCTGGTAATCCTGCACGGTCAGGTCATCCGCGCCGCTGCCCAGCAGCCAGGCGATCATCGGCGTGTGCCCGTGCGTAATCGCCCCATGCAGCGCCATGCTGTAGCCTTCATTGCAGCCGTACTTTTTCAGCAATTCGGCCACTTCTATATTCCCGCTCATGGCCGCGTGGAACATGACCGGGATGCCATGTGCGCCGCGCGCGTTGGCCTGTGCCGGATCAGCTTCCAGGGCCGCAGCCACCTGATCCTCCCGGCCCAGCATCGCCGCCACACAGATATTGCTGCGGACTCCCTGCGCCAGGAAAAACTCGGCAATCGCCCGGTTGCCCACATGCGCTGCCGCGCCAATGCCGTCCTCAAAATCGTCCGGCCCCCACTGATGCTGCGCGGTCAGCAGCATCGGCGTGGCTTCCAGCATTTCCTGCACCTTGTCCAGGTTAAAATGTGCCGCGATCACGAATTCTCGAATATCCTCTGCCGAAAGCGCCATTTTACACCTCCTGACCAGAAATGTTGTGCGGCGCAGTGTAACACAAAACCGCCTTACGATCTAAATTTCCGCTTTGTATTATGCTGCTTTGGGTTTGAAGACATTGATTGAAACAGGATGTATGGGAAATCTCGAAAATGCAGGGGCGAAGCGAGTGCAGTTTTCTCACTGCAAGTTTTCGCCCCTGCGTATCATCAGGGACTCGCTTGAGCCGCCTGCTGGGTAGCCATCTCGATAATGTGGGTGGCCGTGACAAAAAGCGGGTCTAGCTCTGAGATGGGTGTGGCGAGGTCGAACATGGCTTCAGCCTGACCTGTCGCCATCAGGATGATGGCGGTCGCCGTCTGCGCAATATCGTCCGGAGCAACCTGATTGATGGCGGCACTCGTTTGCGGTGCGCCTGCCTGTGTGACGACCAGCATCACTGCCACACCCAGCACGAAGCCTATCGCCAGCAGCCACCACTGCATCCGGGGACGCTCATCGTTCTTGCGCTTTTCTTTTTCCGGGTACTCCATGTTTATACTCCTTCTTGCCATTAACGGTATGGATTTATACGTACTGGGATGCATTACGTTTCGCCTAACGAGTATTTTTAATCCTGGCACTCCTCCAACACCATTCTGGCGACCCTCCTCCTCTACACTAAAGACCGGACTCCGCAGCAGAACTGTGAGACTATGATTAACCTATCAGGCTGTGACCCACTGAGCGCTGGCAGAGGCTATAATGGAGGCGAGGGATTTGAACCCTCTCCTAACGGACGAATACTTTGCGTTTTGCGGGAGAAGCCTGATGACCCACTGGAAAACTGTCCTGCTGCATTTTGCCAGCGACGTAGAAAACCGCTTCGACATGCTTAAGAACCGCCTGCTTGAGCGCCTGGGGCGCGGTCCGCTCTGCATCCTGCCTTACCGGGGCTATGCCACACGCAACACACTGTATCTGCAAGGCCGTGTGCTGGCCGATAAAGACATTACCCGGGCGGGTGATGCCGACAGCATCTGGCAAAATCTGCACAATATGTATAAGCGCATGAACAGTGACGAAATCCCTCATGCGCGGGTGCGTGCCCGCTTTGGCGAGTATGTGCAGGAAGTCGTGGCAGATGACGAGGGGCACTTCAGTGTTCAGATCGACTCTGAATCGCCGCTGCCTGCCGATCAACGATGGTTGGATGTGCATCTGGAACTGCTGGATTATCCCGGCCAGCGCGAATACCGCGAGGCGCAGGCCATCGGACAGGTGCTTTTGCCTCCGCCCGATGCGCAGTTCGTGGTGATCAGCGATATTGATGACACGGTGCTGCAATCTAACGTGCTGGATATCCTCAAACTGGCGCAGAATGTCTTCCTGCGCAACGCGCACACCCGCCTGCCGTTTGAGGGCGTGGCGGCTTTTTATCGCGCCCTGCAAAAAGGCACCCAGGGGACATTCAACCCGATTTTTTACCTCTCCAGCAGCCCCTGGAATCTGTATGATCTGCTGATCGATTTTTTTGAACTGCGCAATATCCCGATTGGCCCGTTGTTTCTGGTGAACCTGGGTCTGACACGGGAACAGTTCATTACGCCCGGTCACAAGCGTCATAAAACAGCGCATATTCAAAACCTGTTGAATACCTACAGCCAGCTTCCTTTTATCCTGATCGGGGACAGCACCCAAAAAGACCCCGAAATCTATCTGCAGGCGGCGATTGAGAATCCGGGACGCATCCTGGCGATTTACATTCGTGATGTCACAGGTGAGGCGCGGGATGCCGAAATCTCCCGGTTGTCCATCCAGGCGCAGGAAGCCGGTACACCACTGCTGCTGGTGCAGGACACCGAGGCCGCCGCGCAGCACGCCATCGAGCATGGCTATATCCTGCCGGAGGAAAAGCCGGAGATCGTGGCGGAGGTGGCGCAGGATCACCAGCAGCCTGCGCCTTTCGAAGGTTTACTCGGCACTGCGAGCAAGCCGGATTAGGGCTTATAATCAAGCCGGGTAGAAAGTTCAACGAAAGGTCGTTATCGTGGACAAAAACACGCGCAATATGCTGACGGTTTTTGGCGTGGTGGTGGTGGCGCTGGTCGTGCTGGCGTTGATCGGCAGCCTGCTGTCGCAAATCCTGCCGCTGACCATTGCCCTGATTGTGGGGATGGTACTGGGGCGGCTGTCGGTGAATGTGAATCTGGTGGAGGTAGGACGTAACGCGCTGCGTCGTGCTCAACAGGCGCAGCGCCAGCAGGCCGCCCCGGTGGTTAAAGCCGAAAAACCCGCCGCGCGCCAGCAGGCTGCTCCGGTGGTTAAGGCCGAAGCCCCACCCGTGCCGGAAGCGCCCCAGGCGCTTGAGGCACGCAAGCAGCGCATTGCTGATGCCGAGGTGGAAGCGCCCCCTGCCGAAACCAAACCCGAAATCAAGGATTTCGTCATCAGGAGCGAAACGGAAATTCTGGCGGAAGCGAAACAGCGCGAAGCCCAGATCAAGCAGCAGCAGGCCAGCGCCGACAGCGTACAGGCCGCGCTGGAAGAACGCCGCCATCGCTTGCGTGGTGGAGGTGAATCATAAAGCTGCTCATCGTTTGTGCCTCGCTCGACCTGACGCAGCCTTTCAGTGCCACACCCGCCTGGTGGCAGCTCCTCAAAGGGCTGTACGAAATCGGCGTGGATGTTATCGCCACGCCTTACCAGGGGCCAGCTATCGAGTCGCTGTGGTGGCGTGCCGCGCCCAATCCCGCCAAATGGCAGGGCGATACTTTTAAGACCGCCCGCGATCTGTATCGCAGGCTGGCTGGGGAAGCGCCGCCCGTACAGGCCTCTTCTCATGGCGCGGCACGTGCGGGCGAGGACGTGCTGAGCGAAACCGCCTCTGACAAACTGGTGCGCCAGATCGCGCAGACGGTGATCGCCCCACTGTGGCTGCGTCATCTCGACAAGCTGCTGACACAGAACCCCGATGTGGATGCGGTGATCGTGCTGACCGCGCCGCTTAATCACTTGGTAGGCGTGCCGGAGGAAATCCAACGTAAACACGGGAAGCCTGTGCTTTATTATGATGGCGATGTGCCCGCCAGCCTGCCTGAGATGCAGGGTTTCGCCTCTGGCTTTCGCATCTACCAGGGGGCGAACCCAGCGGAATACACGGCATTCATCAGCAACAGCCAGGGCGGTGCGGAGACGCTGAAACAGCTTGGTGCGCGGGCGGTGCATACCCTGTATTATGGCGCAGACCCGGAAGTCTTCAGCCCGGCTGCCGTATCCACGCAGGATATTGATGTGATGTTCTACGGGCATGGCCGGGAGTACCGCCAGTCGTGGCTGGAAGATATGATCACCGCGCCATCGAAGGCGCTGCCGGACGCGCGTTTCGCGGTGCGCGGAACAAAGCTGGGCGACCTGGGGCGCACGGAGATGCTACCGTATCTCAGTTTTAGCAAACTGCGCGAATACGCCTGCCGCAGCAAAATCAACCTGTGTATCACACGCCGCGCCCATGCCAGTGTCTACGGCTCGTCGTCCTCGCGTCCCTTTGAGCTGAGTAGTATGGGCTGCTGCATCGTCGCCAACCCGTACCTGGGCATCGAGGAGTGGTTCGAGCCAGGCAAGGAGTTGTTCGTGGTGAACAGCTACGAAGAAGCGCTTGACCGTTATCGCTACCTGCTCAGTCATGATTCTGAGCGGCTGGCCGTGGGACGCGCCGCACGGGAACGGGTGCTGAAGGAGCATACCTTCCGTCACCGCGCTCACCAATTGGTGGAGATTGTGCGCGAGTATGTGTGAAATGTATCCTGTGCACCTGCGCAAAAAGGCGGCTTTATGACAACCCGCAGTTTTGACACCCTCACCTATGACCAGCAGCTTGAACGTCTGACCGAGGCCGCGCAGCATGTGCTGGCAGATTATGGCCTGGCCGGGGCGCATGTCACGCCGCTGATGTACATCAATAATGCGGTGTTCGCGGTGCAGATGGCAGATGCGCGCTATGCCCTGAGGCTGCTGCGGCGCGGTGGGCAGCGCGAGTCCTGGCTGCGCTCGGAACTGTTGTGGCTGGATGTGCTCTGCCGCGAAACACGCCTGTGCGTGCCGCGCCCGGTCTACACCCGGCATGGCGCGTTTGTCACGCGGGCGCAGGTCGAAGGGCTG
Source organism: Anaerolineae bacterium (assembly GCA_041751455.1). Classification (GTDB taxonomy): domain Bacteria; phylum Chloroflexota; class Anaerolineae; order Aggregatilineales; family Phototrophicaceae; genus JAIOHN01. Next base: position 3,692 of record JBGSXK010000042.1, on the reverse strand, counting down.
GACACGCCGCTGCTGTGTGCGTTGTTTGATTGGGTGGAAGGGGAAGCCGCCCCATCCGCTACGATCACGCTGGCGCAGGTCGAGAGCGCCGGAGTATTCCTTGCCACACTGCACAATCACGCACAGGGCTTTCAGCCGCCGCCCGGCTTCGAGCGTCCCCGTCTGGATTGGGAAGGGCTGTTTGGGGAAGAGTCGCCTTATAACCCCGGCGCAGGTGCGCAGCTTTTCACCGCAGATCATCTCGCAGTGTTCGAGGCTGTGGCGGAACAGGTGCGCGTGGTCATGCAGACGCTGGGGCAGGATGCCGAACACTTCGGCCTGATTCATGCCGATTTTATCGCCAAGAATATGCTGTTTCAGGGGGAAACCGTCTGCGCACTGGATTTCGATAGCTGCGCTTATGGCTATTATCTCTATGATCTCGCGCCGCCGCTGCTGCAATGGAGCAGCGAACCCCACTACGCAGCGCTGAAGGATGCGCTGTGGGCAGGCTATACCGCCGTGCGCCCACTGCCTGCGCAGCACCGCGCTGCTGTGGAAACCTTTGTCGCCGCCCGCCATGTGGCTTCCTGTCGCTGGATCGCGGGCAACCTGGAAAACCCGAAAATCCGCGCCCGCGCATCAGAGATTGTCCACAGCCGGGTCGGGGAACTGCGCCTGTTTTTGCAGAGCGGGCGTTTGGAACGGCAGTCCGACATCTTCTAGCCCATCATTACTATCTGCCTTAAAATCTTCATCTCTCAGGCTAAAGACTGTGCTACAATACTTTTAGCCATCTCACGATGCCTGAATGAGGAATATACGCTGTGAAACGCTTCTTTTACGCACTGGCTTTGAGCATAATGCTGACTTGTACAGGGTCACTGGCACTGGCGCAGGATACCAGCCCGATTCCGGTGGATGCGCTGCGCGTCCTGGTGAGTGCGCGCACTGATCTGGAACTGCTGGCGCAGGAGCAGCTTGGCGGGGAACGCCCGCTTGGCTGGAGTGGCAGCCTGGACATTAATAATGGCAGTCTCGTCGTCCTCATCCGGTTGGACCTGGAACTGCTGGCTGGGCGGCTTTTCGACACACAATCACGCCCGTCAGGCTGGTTTGGCGCACTCAGCGGCTCACCTTATCTAACCGCCAGCGATATCCGGCATGACCTGGAACTGCTGGCCGATTTTTCGCTCGGTAGTGGGATGCGGCCCACGGGCTGGTCGGGGGGTGAGCCTATCGCCCGCTGTGACCGCGCGACCCAGGACCTGGCCTATCTGGCGCAGACCGTCGGCGGATGGACTTATCAGGGTGACTCTGCTGCGCTGGATTACTGCCAGCAGACCGCCAGCCAGCTCACCGAATTTGATGCGGACACACTGCGCGCAAGGCTGGGTACAAACACAGGCGCGGGCGGCGGGGCAACCACGCTGGCAGGCGGTGACAGCCTGCTGCGCACCCTGGGCAGTGTGGCTTATGGCTTTCTTGACCGGTCTGCCATTCAGCGCATCGGGATCATCCCAGAGGAGGAGACCTTCACGGCGCTGGCGCGCAGCTATACGCCCTTCTCGCGTATGACGCTGGTGCAGGGGGATGGCTTTCAGGTCTATGTCGATTGGAAAACGACCACACTGAGTGAGGCGGGCTTCTGGGCGCTGCCCAACGTGCGCGAGGCCGGGGCAACCCCTTTCTGTGAGGCAAGCTGGTGTCGTTTTACATTGATCGGCGCGGGGGGTGGCCGCCGCAATCAGGGTGGCTCACGGGCGGTCTCTGGCGGGACTAATATGCGCATCTATTATGATGGTGACCTGCCCGAAGGCGCGCTGGTACGCATGGAAGTCTGCCGTCATAACACACGCGCACAGGATCCTGAATGTTCTCCGGCCACCAGCGTCACGCTGGAAAATGGCGCGGTGGTACTGCCATCAGGGAGTTCTGGCAGCCTGCTGCAATTTATCATGCCTTATGGCTATAACCGCGCACGGGTAGAGTCGGCTTGCTGTTACACCACGGAAATCTATATTTCCTACGTGCACGAGCGAAAAAGAAATTAAGCCGCTGCGGGCGGGGGTGTGTCAGCCTGAGCCGGGCAGCAGCCATAGGACGGATGCACAGGTCATATTCATATAATGTCAACTTGAATCTGATTTGTGATCTTATACACAAGCTGCGCCTGAGCCAAAAACTTGCACAGACTGTTTGTTAGTTTCTTTTAAAGACAGCCGCCTACAATGCCGCATATTCAGGACACGAAAATCCTTTCAACATGGAGCTGTATTGATGGCAGAGCAAAAATCGTATTTGATTACCGGGGGCGCGGGCTTTCTGGGCATTAACCTCACCCGCTACCTGCTGCAACGCGGACACAAAGTCACCTCGCTGGATATTCTGGATTTCGATTACCCGGAGCGCTCACAGATCACCGAGATTAAGGGTGACATCCGGGACCGTGCAAAAGTCGATGAGGCTATGAAGGGTATCGACATCGTGGTGCATACGGCGGCGGCGCTGCCCCTCTACAGCAAAGAGGATATTTTCACCACCGATGTGGACGGTACGCGAAACATGATCGACTCCGCACACCAGCATGGGGTGGAGCGTTTTATTCATGTGTCCTCGACGGCAGTCTATGGTATTCCCGACCATCACCCTCTGCGCGAGGAGGATAAGCTGGATGGTGTCGGGCCGTATGGCGAGGCAAAAATCCTGGCTGAGGAAGTATGCCTGGAATATCGCCAGAAGGGGATGTGTGTGCCCATCATCCGCCCGAAGTCCTTTATCGGGCCAGAGCGTCTGGGAGTCTTCGCGCTGTTTTATGACTGGGCCAAGGATGGCAAAGGCTTTCCGATGATCGGCAGCGGCAACAACCGTTATCAACTGCTGGATGTGGAAGACCTTTGCATGGCGATTTACCTGTCTGCTACGCTCGATCCGGCCATCACCAGCGATACCTTTAACATCGGCGCGAAGGAATTCACGACGATGAAAGAGGATTATCAGGCTGTGTTGGATTATGCGGGCTTTGGCAAGAAAGTACGCGGCTTCCCGGCAGAACCCATGATCTGGACGCTGCGGGTGCTGGAGGCACTCAACCTGTCGCCGTTGTATAAATGGGTCTATGAGACAGCCAGTAAGGACTCATTTGTCTCTATTGAAAAAGCCGAGCGTATCCTGGGTTACAAGCCACAGTACTCCAACAAGGACGCGCTGATTCGCAATTACCAGTGGTACACCGCCAATCTGCAAAAGTTCGAGAACACTTCAGGTGTGTCGCACCGTGTCCCCTGGAGCCAGGGTATTCTGAGTGTGGCGAAGGCGTTCTTTTAGGGGTTTAGCGAAGTGATTTCGTGCAGGGGCGACGCACTGCGCCGCCCCGATCTGTTTCAATGCTTACTTCCGCATCTCGCCGAGGCGTTCTTCGATGCGTTTGCCCAGTTCGGACAGGTCTTTCTCTACCTGGCTGAAGCGGTTGCCCACTTCTTTTTCGACATTGCCAAAACGATCCTCGAAGGCGTTGGAAAGCTCCTGACGGGTTTTGTCGCCGCTCTTGGGGGCAAACAATAACGCCAGCACTGCGCCTACACCCAGTCCAAACGCCAGGAAGAGCATCACGGCAGTGACCTTTTCCCGATTGCCCTGCATTTCGGCTTCTTTGCTGTAGTACATGCGGTTGCTCATTTTCATTTCCTCCGCAGATAATTTTCCACCCTGCA
>JBGSXK010000041.1:0-6814 GCA_041751455.1 Anaerolineae bacterium | reverse complement strand
TGAAGGGCTGACACAGGAACCGGATTTTGAGCTGGAGGAAAGCCGCTGGTTTCAGACTTTGTGCCAGCTCCTGGCCTATGATGAAAACCTGGAAGACCTGAATAAAGGCGAGCTGGTCGTCGAGCATCTTTTCGAGGCCGTGCTGTATGATGCGATCCTGCTGGGCTTTGGCGTGCTCACACCGAAATTAAAAGACGACCTGGGCACGAAAGCCGAGCAGATCAATTATGCCAACCGCGTGCTGGCGTGGTATGCCGGGCAGGGGCAGATGGATGTCAGCTATGCCTACCTGCCGCTGGTGCTGGGTGGCATCGTCATTAACCAGATGGCGACCCTTAAAAGTGATAACCCCTGGATTTTGCTGTACGAACTGAAAGAAGCGGTGCGCGGGCGTGCCCGCCTGTTCACGGGTGAAGCCAGCGCGATCCTCAATCTCGCGCGTGAGTTACTGGCCTGGGGCGAGGACGACCTGCGCCGCTCCCGCATCCTGCGTCCCTATTAAAATACAGACGACCGAAGGACAATTACCCGGCGGGCTTTTGGCCTGGGCCGGGGTGTGCTTTGGAGTCTTGTGGAATTCGGTTTGCTCTTTGAAATAAATTCACGTTACAATAAAGCTGAATACGCTATCATCAGGCAATTTTATGACTGATTTATCGAGCGGAGGTGAAACCGTGAGTCGTTGGCCCAATAAATACGTGATCGGCCTCACGGGTAATATCGCTGTTGGAAAAAGTGTGGTGCGGCAGATGCTGCAACACCTGGGGGCCTATACGATTGACGCGGATGGTCTCTCACACCAGGCGATGCAGCCTGGTGCGCCCGCTTATAAACCGATTGTCGATACCTTTGGGCAGTTTATTCTGGATGGTGAAAAACGCATTAATCGGGTGATGCTGGGGAGTATTGTTTTTTCTAACCCGGAAGCGCTCGCCAAGCTGGAAGCGATTATTCATCCGGTAGTGGGTCAGGCTATCAATACACTGGTGGCGCGTGCCAAGCAGCGGGTGGTGGTCATTGAGGCCATTAAGCTGCTGGAAGGCGATCTGGTCAACGCGGTGGATGCCATCTGGGTAGTGGATGCCTCGCCCCAGGTGCAGTATCAGCGGTTAATCCAGAAACGTAAGATGGCTGAGGGTGAGGCGAAGCAGCGCATCCTGTCGCAGAACCCCCAGAGCGCCAAAATCAGTAAGGCGCACGTCGTTATCAAAAATGATGGCAGCGTGGAGGAAACCTGGAAGGAAGTGCAGGCGGAGTGGAATAAAATCCGCATCAGCCTGACCGGGGACAATCTGATGCAGCCCGCACCGGCTGCCGCACCTGCCGCACCTGCCGCCCGGCAGGCCGCGCCCTCTGCACAGCCAACCTCTGCCACGTCCAACGCGCAGCCCTCCAGTTCACCCACACTGCCGTCTGCGCTGTCCGTTGAGGTGAAGCGTGGAATGCCCGCCAATGCTGAAACGATTGCCAGCTTTATCCGAGAGGTGGCAGGCAAAGATATTACTCGCATGGATGTGATGCTGGCCTTCGGCCAGAAGAGTTATCTGCTGGCGCAAACCATGCAGGAAAAAAATGTCGGGCTGATCGGCTGGCAGGTAGAAAATCTGATTACCCGCGCCGACGAGTTTTATCTGGCTCCCCAAACCCCGCCTGGCCCGGTCATTGAGGCGCTGGTCAGCGCGATTGAGGAATCGTCGAAGATGCTGCAAAGTGAAGTCGGCTTTATCTTTCTGCCGCAGGACACCACCCAGGATGTAATTCAGCCTTTTTTGAGCAGTGGTTATGAGGCCACTACCATTAAGGACATCAAGATTCCCGCATGGCGTGAGGCAGTGCAGGAATTTATCGCCGGGGGGGCAGAGTACAAGATTTTGACCAAGAAACTGCGTGAAGACCGGGTGCTGCAACCGCTCTGAGACAGGATTGCATCTTGAGATTAAACCCTGAGCGGATTAAGATCACACCCACAGGCTATAAAGCTGAGCAATGAGCAGCGAGGGAAATTTACGCCTCACTGCTCACTGTTTTGAAGCGCGGAGCCTGCTGGTGAGAGTGAGACAGGGATAGACGATGAACAGACTTGAAAATATACCCGGTGTAAATTGGGCGATGCACCATCCCCGCCTGGCCGCATGGATCGTGCTGTCGGTGGGTATGGTCGTGCTGCTGGTGATCGAAGCACGGGATGTCGGCCTGCTGGCAACCCAGTGGGCAGCGCTGGTAGCAGCCTGTGTACTGGTGGCCGGGGCGTGTGTGTGGATCATTAGCTGGGAAGACACCGACGAAGAACCCGAACTGCCTGTGAATGATGCCCCGAAAATGGACGAACCTGTCCCCCCTGCCTCCTGATTCGCGATGGGGCGCAGGCTGTTATCCCAGTAAGCAGGTGGCTGCTGCTTCCCCACCCAATGCCCAACCATCCAGAGTCACCAGTGTCAAAAAGCCGCTGCCGAACTGCACCTGCTCACCGGGGTTAACCTGTAAGAAGCGTGCGCGTGGGCTGCTGCTGCGGTTGCCCCCGGCGTAAAGCTGGCTCTGGTTGATCATATTCCCGGTGGCCGTCTCAAATACATTCAGCATCCCGTCCATATCCAGCGTGTAGAGCAGGCAGCCGTTCCCGGTAGCCAGCAGCGGCGGCAGCGAGACGGGCGGGAACGGGTATTCCACACGCCAGCGCAGCGCACCACCCACATCAAACGAGGCCAGTGTGTTGGCGGCATCCCCACCATAGATATAACTGTTGCCCAGCAGGTCTACCGTCAGCGTGGCGGTGCGTCCGGGCACAGGGTTCATTTGCCCCAGGGTATGGTTATTGCCGTCCATGAAATAACGGATTTCTGCGCCGTCCAACGCCACCCAATGGCCCAGGTGATCGGGCGCAGTGACGGGTGGATTGTTGAACAGGGTTTCATAAAGCAACTGCCCATCGGCATCGATTAAGCGCCAGCCAAAGCTGTTATCGTCCAGCCGTACCCCCAGCGCGATCTGCTGGCCATTGGTTTTGAAGTCGGCCAGCCGCTCAGCGGTGGAGAGCGCAGGCAGCGACCAGAGCAGGCTGCCCGCCGCGTCATATGCCACCAGGCCGCCGCCTGTCAGCCCGAAGACCAGCCGTTCACTATCCAGCATCAGGAAAGGCTCTTCCAGCGCGTTGACCGTCCACAGCGCAGCGTAACGGCCATTCTGTAAGGTGAGCGCCTGCCCGCTGCGTGTGTGTGCCGCGACACGCCCTCCAGAGAGCGCGGCCAGCCCGTTAATCACGCCGTCAGTATCCACACGCCACAGCACATCGCCCATCGGGGTCACACCTTCAATGCGGTTGCCACGGGCGATGGCATATGTGCCATTATCCAGAATCACAGGGGGCAGGGCAGGCACGGACTTGAATGATGCGTAGCGCACAAAGCCGGGCTGAAGGCGCATCTGCCACAGCTCAGTAAAGTCCATCGGGTGAAACCAGCCATTCTCAAGCGGGTTAGCGGTGATATAACCAGGGCCTCCCTCGTTGGGCAGCAGGCTGCGGATTTCATAATGCAGGTGTGGCCGCCCGCGTGAAGGCCAGCCAACCACGCCGATCACTTCACCCTGCCCCACGCACACCCCCGCGGGTGGAAAGCGGATGTCATCGCTTTGTTCCATGTGGCCGTACAGCGTATAGACGATGCTGCCATCAGGGAATGTATGCTCCAGGATGACGACCCCTTTTTCGGTGTCCCATTCCTCAAGGTCAGACAGGGTGACACGCCCGCGTGCTGCCGCCCGTACTGGCTCACCCCAGCGATCAAAACCAATGTCCAGCCCCAGATGGTTGCCGCCGAAACGCTCTCGATGCACAGCGAAATCGTCATAACCTTCCACCAGCCGATCAATCGGATAATCGAAGCTGTCCACCACGCCGCAAAACGGTGTGGGAATCTGCCCGGCGGCGGGCATAGCAAAAACAAGGAGTACAAACAATAAAAGAATGTGGATTCGCATCGCTCACAACAACATCACTCTACCTGTTTCTCCCCCTATTTTACCATCCTGTAGTGGCCAGGTCGTTAGCGAAATCCTTAAAGCTGAGGGCAAACATATTTCATAAATCATGACAACCGCCATAGATGGCAGAGACACCCCACGTCGTGAAGGTGCCGTTGTTCATGACGTGGGCAGGGACAAAACCTGCACCGCGCCCGGCACAGCGCTGATCATGGCCGGGGTGCTGCCACAGGGTTCCCCATCACACCAGATATCCTGGGCAATCTCGGTTTCAATCGTGATGTCACGTCCCTGCCAGTGATAGACCCCCCAGCTTTCATCCAGGCGCAGCAGGCGTACCAGCGCCGCGCCAACAGAATCGGGTGTGTTGTCGAAGATAAAGACATCCAGCAGGCCATCATTGGGGGTAACGCTGAGGGAATACGTCAGCCCGGTTACGGAATTGAGGCGGCTGGCATTGACGACATTACAATTAATGCCCTCGATCTCGATCACTTCGGTGTCCACAATCAGGCGGTAACGGGTCCGCACAGTTTGACCCAGCGCGCGCACCGCCCCAATGGCATAGGCCAGCGCCCCATAACGGTCTTTCAGCTCGCGGGTGGTGGCTTCGTTCATCACCGCGGTCAGCCCTACTTCTGCCCGCAGCATAAAATACTGGCTGCCGATCTGGGCAAGGTCGGTTGGCTGGGGCACTCGGTGAAAAATCTGGCGGACGGCTTCTTCCAGTACCAGCGGGACATTAAACTCTGCCGCCAGCACATTATTAGTGCCGCCGGGCAGGGGCATCAGCGGCACCTGAGTGTGTACCAGCCCGCAGGCCACCTCCATCACTGTACCATCGCCCCCGCAGGCCACCACCAGGTCTACCCCGGCAGCAGCAGCCTCGGTGGCGAATCTCTGACCATCGCCAGCCTGGCGGGTGATTTTCAGGTCCCAATCGACAGCGGGATATTCCTGAAAGACTTTGTTGAGGATGTGCAGTGTGGGTTGGGGCTGGCCTGATGCCGGATTGACAATGACCTGTATCTGTTTGTATGGCGTATCCATAATTGCAGGCTCCAGGAGCTTAGCTGGGCGCGAATGCATTCAGCTTAGCACATCTGTCTTGTATGTGCATGAGCCGCTGTTTAATCAGCAGGGGCGAGTTTTTACTCGCCCCACGATCATGGTTTATCGCTTGATGAGGTGCAGGTGCTTTACAGCACTTTCGTGACTTTACCGAACAGATTGCGCTCTGTGTTGGCGCTGTCAACCGCGTCCTTAGAACCGAGAACCACCACCAGCCCGGCCTGATTGAGGGCTTCCAGCGTCTCGCCGAATTGGCGGAAGTCGTCGGCAGTGGTGCCCAGTATCTCCTCGCGGCGCTGCTGGCGTTCTTCGTCGCTGTCGCCCAGCAGATAGCGCACCAGCGCGGTGTAGCCTTTTGCATCCGGGAGCTGGTAAGCATCAATATTGCCAATGGTGCCAATGATATTCTTGGTCAGTTCGTCCGGGTGCAAATCCAGCTCGCGCAGGAATTTGGCCGTGCCATCGTAGTTATCCAGCGTTTTGAGCAGGTTCGGGTCGCGGTAGCTGAGGAAGGCGAACACGCCTGAATGCCGGTCAAAGGTGGCGAAACCACCATAGGCCCCGCCCTGTACCCGGATGCGCTCCCACAGGTAAGACGTGCCCAGGAAATTCTGGATTACCATGGCCGAGGCGTGCAGCTTATAGCCCAGTTTGTACAGGTTGCCGCCCTTGCCCACATAATTGACCTGTGCCGGAATCGTCAGCGCCTCGCTGCTGCTGTCAAAGTCGGGTGTCCAGGTGCCCGCCCCGGCGGGAGCAGCAGGCAGCCCGCCGATAAAGCCCTCAAGCTGTGGCTGGAACTGGCTCCAGTTGGCCGCATCCAGCGTGACATTAGCGACCAGCGTATCCCGGTTGACGATGATGCGGCGAATATCTTCCAGCACCGCGAGGACACTCTCCCATTGATTTTCGATCTGCTTGAGCAGGTCGCGCAGGAAGAAGAGTTGGGTCACACCACCCATCTGCTCGCCCAGCCATCCCGCTTCGGTCAGGTGAGCGCGCAGGCGGGCCGCGACAACACGATGTCCGGCAGGCACAAGGCCGCCTTCCAGCCCCGCTTTAGCTTCCAGCACAATCTGCTTAAAGCGTTCCGGGTTATTCAGCTTCACAGTCAGCAGCACATCGCGCAGGATGTCCAGCAGGTCAGCAGTCTGCGTCATGGTGCCCTTACCGCGTACGATCAGCCAGGCCGCACTCTGGTCGGTGTGCTGCATCGAGGAGATAAAGCTGCTGGCGTATACGCCGCCGGACTTGCGCCCGATGCGCTGTGTCAGCTTTACATAGTCCTCGGTTTCCGTGCCCATCTCGAACAGCGCCTGGCTGAACAGACTGATATAGGGCAGATAAGCCTGTGGCAGGGTGCGCAGGTTAAAGGCCAGGTCGAGATAGGCGATGCCGTTGGTGAACAGGTCATGCACCAGCAGCGGGCGGCCATGTGCTTCTATGATTTCGGTAGGGATCTGCTTTCCCTCTTTATCCAGGTCTTCCAGCGTCAGTGAGGGGATCGTCGCCAGATTTTCCGGCGTGTCACCTGTCACCTGCATCTGCTGGAGCCTGCTGGTTTCCTCCACAATCATCTGCCGGTCAGCAGCGGTCAGCTTTGTACTGGCAGCTTCCAGACGAGCTTTTTCGGCTTCCTCACGGCGTTTGTTGGCTTCCAGGTCTGGTTCCATCAATACCGTAGTGCGGTGCAGATTGTCCAGCAGGAATTTCTCGATCAGCCCTTCGAAGTAGCGTTCTCCGTTTGCCAGCCGCGCTTTCAGGG